>JBLIBC010000218.1:0-4887 GCA_047632015.1 Glaciecola sp. | reverse complement strand
TACTATTCTTCCTTGAACATTAACCTCAACTTCTTGAGGTACTGTAATTGGTGCGTTTCCTATTCGTGACATTTTTTTACTTTTTTAATAAATGTGACATAAAACCTCTCCACCTACTCCATACTCTCTTGCCTCCTTATCAGTAATTACACCTTTAGATGTAGAAACTACAGCTATCCCTAAACCATTCAACACCCTAGGCAATTCAGTAGCACCTACGTACTTTCTGTACCCTGGCTTACTAATTCTTGTCAAGGTTTTGATCGCAGGAATCTTTGTAGAAGGATCGTACTTTAATGCAATTTTTATTGTTCCTTGTGGACCATTGTCATTCTCAAACTTGTAGTTCAAGATATAACCCTTGTCAAACAATATTTTTGTGATTTCTTTCTTAGTATTCGAAGCAGGAATTTCAACAATTCTATGCGTTGCTTTCACAGCATTTCGAACCCTAGTTAAATAATCAGCTATTGGATCAGTTACCATTTTCTTTTCTTTAAATAATTAAATTTCTATTACCAACTGGCTTTTTTAACACCTGGTATCAAACCTTGGTTAGCCATTTCTCTAAAACAAATTCTTGAAATACCAAATTGTCTCATGTAACCTTTTGGTCTTCCCGTAAGCTTACATCTGTTGTGCATCCTTATCGGATTTGAATTTCTTGGTAGTTTTTGCAAACCTTCATGGTCTCCAGCTTCTTTTAGAGCTTTCCTTTTTTCAGCATATTTATCAACAAGTTTGGCTCTTTTTACCTCTCTTGCTTTCATTGATTCTTTTGCCATACTATTATTTATTTTCAGTTTTAAATGGAAGTCCAAATTCTTTTAACAAAGCATATCCTTCGTCATTTGAATCAGCACTCGTTACAAACGTGATGTCCATTCCTATTAATTTATCAATCTTGTCCATTTCAATTTCAGGGAAAATAATTTGCTCTTTAATTCCTAAAGTATAATTTCCTCTTCCGTCAAACTTATCTTTGATTCCTCTAAAGTCACGGACCCTTGGCAACGCAACAGCAACTAATCTTTCAAGGAATTCATACATTTGATTTCCTCTTAAGGTTACCATTGCTCCAATTGGCATTCCTTTTCTTAATTTAAAGTTTGAAATATCCTTTTTAGAATAACAAGTAACTGCTTTTTGACCAGCAATTGTTGTCAATTCCTTTACAGAATTTTCAATTAATCTTTTATCAGAAACGCCATCCCCAATTCCTTGGTTCAAAACAATTTTTTCTAAACTTGGAACCTGCATTGCAGATTTATAACCAAACTTTTCTTTTAAAGCAGGAGTAATTCTATCGATATACTCCTTTTTCATTGATGGTGTAAACTTTCCCATTATCCTAAAATCTTATCAGTTTTCTTTACAAATCTTTGCACTTTTCCTTCCACTACTTTTCTTCCAACTCTTGAAGCAACATCACCGTCAAGTAACATTACATTAGAAATATCGATCGCAGCTTCTAGTTCAACAATTCCTCCTTGCGGATTTGTTGCTGATGGTTTAGTGTGTTTTTTTACCATTTTCACACCTTCCACTATTAACTTTCTATCGTCAGCTAATACTTTTAAAACAACTCCAGATGTTCCTTTGTCGTTTCCGGTAATTACTTTAACAGTATCACCTTTTTTTATTTTTAATTTATTTGCCATAACTATCTGTAATAAATTACTAAAGCACTTCTGGTGCTAATGAAGCAATTTTCATAAAATTCTTTTCTCTTAACTCTCTTGCAACAGGACCAAAAATACGAGTTGCTTTCATCTCGCCAGCAGTATTTAATATCACTACCGCGTTGTCATCAAATCTGATGTATGAACCATCTTTTCTTCTTACTTCTTTCCTTGTTCTTACCACAACAGCTTTAGCCACTTCACCTTTCTTAGAATTTCCAGAAGGAGAAGCACTTTTAATAGCAACAACTATTTTGTCTCCAATTGAAGCATATCTTTTTCCTGTACCTCCTAATACTCTGATGCACAAAACTTCTTTTGCTCCACTGTTGTCAGCTACTTTACATCTACTTTCTTGCTGTATCATGACTTATACTTAATTAATGTTATCTCTTATTTAGCTCTCTCAATTACCTCTACCAATCTCCAACACTTTCTTTTACTCATTGGTTTAGTTTCCATGATCTTCACCGTATCACCTACGTTACAATCATCCTTTTCGTCATGAGCAACAAACTTACTAGTTTGCTTCACGAACTTACCGTATTTAGCGTGTTTTATTTTACTTTCAATTGACACTACAATAGACTTTTGCATTCCATTGCTTGTAACGATACCAATTCTCTCTTTTCTTAAATTTCTTGTTGTCATAATCAATATATTGTACTGATGAACTTCTACTAATTAGAACTTCTCTTGTTCAGTTCTGTCTTTAAACGTGCAACGTCTCTTCTTGCGTTTCTAATTACCATAGGATTTTCCAAAGGTGAAACAGCATGATTCAATTTGAAACTCGCCAATGATTTCTTTCCTTCTTCAATCTTACCTTGTAATTCCTGTGCAGACAAATCTGCTAATTTATTTTCCTTCATCTTACTTTAATTTAAGCTTCAACGTAATCTCTTCTTGTAACAAACTTTGTTTTAACAGGTAGCTTTTGAGCAGCTAATCTTAAAGCTTCTTTAGCTACTTCTTGTGAAACACCTTCGCATTCAAACAAAATTCTTCCTGGCTTAATTGGAGCAACCCATAATTCCGGCGATCCTTTACCTTTTCCCATCCTTACTTCAGCTGGTTTCTTAGTTAATGGTTTGTCTGGAAAAATTCTAATCCAAATCTGACCTTCTCTTTTCATGTACCTTGTCACAGCAATCCTTGCTGCTTCAATTTGTCTACTAGTAAGCCATCCACTATCCAAAGTCTTAATTGCAAAAGATCCGAAAGAGATTTGGTTACCTCTGTAACTCAAACCTTTCATGTTTCCTTTGTTCTTCTGAACCTTTCTGTATTTAACCCTTTTTGGAGATAACATCTCTATAAGTTTTAATAATTAATATCTTATCTTCTTCTTTGTCCTTGTCCTTGTCCTTGCCCTCTTCCTCTTCCTTTTCCTTGCTTTTTACCAGCATCTAAAGAAGCAGACAAATCAACTTTTCCATAAATTTCACCTTTGCAAATCCAAACCTTAACACCTATTTTTCCATAAGTAGTTTGCGCTTCGCTTAAACAGTAATCGACATCTGCTCTAAAAGTGTGTAATGGGATTCTACCATCTTTTTTATATTCAGAACGTGCCATTTCAGCTCCATTCAATCTACCAGAAATAAGAATCTTAATTCCTTCAGCTCCCATTCTCATGGTAGAAGCAATACTCATTTTCATAGCTCTTCTAAAAGCAACTCTACCTTCTATTTGTCTTGCAATACTATCAGCTACTAATTTCGCGTCTAATTCTGGTCTTTTAATTTCAAAGATATTAACTTGAACTTCTTTGTTTGAAATTCTTTTTAACTCTTCTTTTAATTTATCAACCTCTTGACCACCTTTTCCAATGATTATACCTGGACGAGCAGTGTGAATTGTAACACTCACCAGCTTCATTGTTCTTTCAATAGTAATTTTTGAAACAGAAGCCTTAGCTAAACGTGCTCTAATGTATTCTCTGATTTTGAAATCCTCAACGAGTTTATCGCCAAAATTTCTTCCTCCGTACCAGCTTGAATCCCATCCTCTGATGATTCCTAATCTGTTTCCTATAGGGTTAGTCTTTTGTCCCATCGTATCTTATTTTTCTAATTTATTAACAAACAAAGTCACGTGGTTAGATCTTTTTCTAATCCTGTGAGCCCTACCTTGAGGAGCTGGTTGAATTCTCTTTAACATTCTTGCTGAATCCACAGCTACAGAAGATATAAACAAATCACCTGATTCAGGAGATTCACCTGTTTTGGCTTCGTAATTATGAATCGCTGATTTCAACAACGTTTCAAGTTTCAATGAAGCGTCATGCTTATGAAACTGTAATACACTCAAAGCTTTGAATGCTTCCATTCCTCTAACCAGATCAGCAACTAATCTCATTTTTCTAGGAGAAGTTGGACAGTTATTCAACTTCGCAAAATATTGTGTTTTGCGAGCTGTCTTTGCTTCCTCAGCTTTATTTTTTTTTCTAGCACCCATTATTAAGTCCTTTTATTTTTTACTTTTCTTAATGTGACCTCTGTAAGTTCTTGTTGGAGCGAACTCACCTAACTTATGTCCAACCATATTTTCTGTTACATAAACAGGAATAAATTTATTTCCATTATGCACTGCTATAGTCATCCCAACAAAATCAGGAGTAATCATAGATGCTCGTGACCATGTTTTAATAACACTCTTTTTTCCAGACTCTTGAATTGCAGCAACTCTAAGCGCTAACTTATAATGTACAAAAGGTGGTTTTTTTAACGATCTTGCCATTTTATATTATTTTTTTCTCCTTTCAATGATGTATTTATTTGATGCTTTCTTCAAAGACCTAGTCTTATAACCTTTAGCAGGCACACCATTTCTTGATCTTGGATGTCCTCCTGAAGACCTACCTTCACCACCTCCCATTGGGTGATCAACTGGGTTCATTGCAACACCTCTAACTCTTGGTCTTCTTCCTTGCCATCTTGACCTACCAGCTTTTCCACTGATTTCCAATTGATGATCTGAATTTGACACTACACCTATGGTAGCTAAACAAGTAACTAATATTTGTCTTGTTTCTCCTGAAGGCATTTTAATAATTGCAAACTTACCATCTCTTGCAGACAATTGAGCGTGTGCTCCAGCACTTCTTGCCATAATACCTCCTTGACCTGGTCTTAATTCAATGTTGTGAATTAATGAACCTAAAGGAATCTCTGATAATGGTAAAGCATTTCCTACCTCAGTA
>JBLIBC010000217.1:0-5015 GCA_047632015.1 Glaciecola sp. | reverse complement strand
CAAAACGACATCTGGTGCTACTCCTCGCAATTGCGTAGCACCTCCATTTATTCTAAAAAATTTAGCGATGGTTTCTTTAACTTCTCCAATCTCTTCTCCTTTCAAATCCACATCGTAAGCCTTTGCAACTTGTTTTAATGGGTAAAAACGTTGAACAGTTCCCTTACCGTAAGTGTTTGTTCCAATCACCACCCCTCTTTTATAATCTTGAATTGCAGCAGCAAAAATTTCAGACGCCGATGCGCTGAACTCATTCACCATTACAATTAATCCTCCTTGGTACTGTACCAAAGGATTCACATCTGAATAAACTTTTGGATCCTCACCAACACCATCAACTTGAACAATTGGACCTGCTTTAATAAAATATCCAGCCATTTCTATAGCATCAGTAAGTGACCCACCACCATTGTTTCTCAAGTCCAAAATTACTGCTTTAACATTGTGCTTTTTCAATGCTCTTAATTCCTTTAACACATCTTTAGAACAACGTCTACCATTCCTGTTGTTAAAATCAGCATAAAAACTTGCTAAATGAATGTATCCAAATTGATCATTGCTTGAAGTATCTTTTAATAGTACGGATTTCGCATAGGTCTCAGCAATCACTACTAAATCACGAATAATTGAAATAACTTCAGTATTACCTGACACTTTTTTTATGGTAAGCCTAACCTCTGTTCCCTTTGGACCTCGAATTAATCTTACAGCCTTGTCTAATCTCATGTCATATACATCAACTGGAGGTTCGTCGCCTTGGGCAACTTCCAATATTAAGTCACCTGCTTTTAAATCACCTGCTTTCCAACTAGCACTTCCAGCCACAATTTTCTCCACTTTGATGTAGCCGTCCCTCATGGAAAGTGTAGCACCTATCCCTTCCAATTTCCCAGTGAAACCAATATCAAAATCCTCCTTATCTTTTGGCGGATAATACTGTGTGTGAGGGCAATACACAGATAACAATGCGTTAAAGTAATTTGATAAACGATCATCCTTTTCTAGTTTCGACAATCTTTTAAACCATTCTTTATGCCTTTTCAAAATTTGTTCCCTAGCTTGAATTTCCAACTCAGCCAGTGTCTTTATCACTTTTACAGTGTCAGATGTGGTCGTATCATTCTTTTGTTTTTTTTCCAGGTAATACAATTTGTCGTTAATCATGAAAGCCAAATTCTTTCGCCATCTTTTCTTTAACTCTTTTTCTGTTTTACAGTACGACAATGAATCTGGATCAGTTTGAACGTCTGACATTTCATCAAATTCAATTGGGTTTTCTAGAATTTTAAAAATGAGTTTTTCAATTTTCATTTCACGTTTTTCAATTAACGGAAAAAAATCATCAAAAAATGCTAGGTCACTTTGAATAAAGTAATCATCCACTAACAACTCGTGTTTTCTTAAAGCATCAATGTCTTTTTGAATAAAAAAACGTTTGTTTGGATCACTGTAATCTAACAAAGCATCAAAAGCATTTTTTGAGAAATCATCGTTGATTTGCAGTTGATTATAGTGAGTATTCCGTACCAATTTAGCAATTAAATCACCTGTTTTCGTGTCTTTGTTGGAGGTTACTGATTTTGAAATCACCATGCCACAGGCAGCAAAACAAACGGCAATTAAAAGCAAGAGTATAGGGTTGAACCTTTTGGTTTTTTTGTTAAAATTCATAGTCGCTAAGGTAGCAAAGGAATTTAATACTTTAGGAATACAGCACCTGGAATAAAAATTTCTTTCTGATTTTTTAACGACATCTTGTTTTCGGTTATAAGAATGTGTAATTTACGACGACAGTAACTCTTAATTTAACAAAAAAACATGATTGTAATTGCCGATATGGGTTCTACTAAAACCGATTGGAGTTTTACCGATGGTTCCACCGTTGTTAAAAACATACAAACAAGAGGATTCAACCCTTACTTTTATTCCACTGAACAAATCACGGAAATATTAAATGAAGATTTTAAAGGATTTGATTTAAACGACGTCACAGAATTGTACTTCTACGGAGCAGGATGTAGCAACGAGGAAAAATGCAAATCCGTTGAGGATGCTATTAAGCATCATTTCCCAAACACCATCATTGAAGTTGAACATGATTTACTGGCCTCCGCTCGTGCATTATGCGGAAAAACTCCAGGAATCGCCTGCATACTTGGTACTGGCTCAAACACCTGTATGTATGACGGAACTTATGTCATTGCAAACAACCCTAGTTTAGGTTTTTTACTTGGTGATGAAGGTTCAGGAAGTCATTTAGGAAAGGAGTTGATCAAATGTTATTTTTACAATGAGCTACCTAAAGACATGGCTCAAAAACTTGAAAGGACATACAATATATCAAGAGACATGTTGTTGGACGACATATACGCTCATGGCGCTCCAAACTCTTACTTGGCTACGTTTGCAAAATTTTTAATTGAGAACAAAAGCAACAAAGCCATCAAGCAAATTATCTTAGACAGTTTTGATGAATTTTTCAAACGTCATATTCACAAGTATGACAGCTACGAAAAAATACCTGTGAATTTTATTGGCTCAATTGCTTTTTACTTTAAAGATGTATTACAAGAAGTAGCAAAAAAACACAATGCAACAATTGGTTTGGTAATTAAAGCACCAATTGCAAAACTGATTGAATACCACAGTCAAGTAAAAGTTTAAATTCAAATTTACAGCAAGGTTCTAACACTACTTATTTCCGTTCATCTCCATTTAAAGGTGGCAACTAAAGTGTCTATGTCTTGACGAATGTAATTGATAACTGGCGCTAAAGAATCGTTGTTTGGAGCATTATAAAAATACAATGCTCCCCTGAAAAAATGATTGACACTGTCAGTTACAAAAAATTGCAATGGCGTGGCAGCTTTTACTCCTTTCATGTCGAACAGCATAGCACTGACTTTACTCTCTTGGTCTCTATACAGTCTTTCATCTCCCCCATTTGAAAAAGAATTGTGTTTTTCACGCATTGAGTATTCTTGATCTATCAATGATTTTAAATTATTTTTCACTGGTAAATAGGACAAGTAAATAGTGGCATTAAACTGAGGATATTCAAGATCAAAATAACAATTTGACTTGTTCTTTTTACTACGAATCATGCTCGCATGTTTGGAAAGTTTAAACTCAAAAGGGCAAGCAGCTGACCAAAGGTTGTATTCTGGTGTAGGCAAATCAATTCTATAATACCCAGAAGGTTTTGGTTGCACAACCTCATTGTCGCAAGACATTGCAACAACAATCAACAGTGTAAATATCAAAATGTATTTTAATAAACTTCGCATTATTTTTTAATTTCCAATTTCACCCTTTTAATCCTTTTCTTGTCCATTGCCTCCATGGTAAAAACATAATTATTAAAAGTAATCTGTTCTCCTTTTTTGGGGAAATCCCCTTTTTGCTCTAGCACAAACCCTGCAACAGTGTCTGAGTCACCCTTTACTTGATCAAAATCGTCACCCTCTATCTCTAAAATTCGATACAAATCTTTTAATTGAATTTTTCCCTCTAACACAAAAGTGTGATCATCTAACCTTGAATATTCTAATTCATCATCGTCAAATTCATTTCTAATATCACCTATGATTTCATCTAGCACGTCTTCCATAGTAACTATGCCTGACGTTCCACCATACTCATCTATAACAATTGCTAAGTGAATTTTCTTTTCCTGGAATGCAATCAGCAAGTCATCTAGCTTTTTATTTTCTGGAACAAAAAATGGCTGTCTTACAATTAATTGCCAATCAAATTCATCCCCTTTATTTAAATGAGGCAATAAATCTTTGACATACAACAATCCTTTTATCTCATCAAAACTACTTTCATAAACAGGAATCCTTGAAAACCCACTTGATAAAATAAGCTTTTTTACTTCAGGGAAAGATTGCGCAATATCAATCGCTGTAACGTCAACCCTTGGTTTCATAACCATTTTAACATCGGTGTTTCCAAATTCCAAAATACCATCAAGCATTTTTTGTTCTTGTTCGTTTCCTTGATGATTCTCCACAATGTCATGAACTTTCGATAATTCAGCTACCGAAAGATTCCTTTTCTCTTCTTTAAATACTTTGTCAAATAAACTAGATATTGCAATTAGAATTTTAGAAAACAAATGAAACACCACACTTAAAAATAAAATTGGCCTAGCCATCACTAGGATTATCTTTATCCCTTTTTTTGTGGCGTAAATTTTAGGGATAATTTCTCCAAATAACACCAACATTGGAGTAACAAAAAATATCTGAATCCCTATAACAAAACCCTCATCAGCTTTAGCAGGAAAAAGTTCTCCGAAAAACATATAAGACAACAAAACAAATCCAATGTTAATGGTGTTATTAAATATTAAAATAGTGGTAAGTAGTTTTTTAGGGTTTTTAACCAAATCAGTAGCAATTTTACCTGCTTTATTTTTATGTTCTGATAACCCTTGAATTTGTGCTTTCTTTAGTGAAAAAAAAGCTACTTCTGAAGCCGAAATAAATGCCGACATTACCAGCAAAAACAGCATTGACATGAACATCAACACCAACATAATCACTTCGCCTTGCGAGAACAAGCTACTTGTTGCCAGGAATGTTTGTATTGAAATAAAGGAACTTATAGGGTCTGGCAATTACTTAATTTTAAAAAGGTAAATCGTCTGATTCCGACTCCGGAGAAGACGCAGTATTTTGAGTTGCATTACTTTCATTTTGATCACTTGGTTGTGCGGCAGCGCCACCGTCTCTCCGTCCTCCTAGCATGGTCATGTTATCAGCTACAATTTCCGTAGTATATCTTTTTATTCCGTCCTTATCGTCCCAAGTACGGGTTCTTATTTTCCCTTCAACGTACACTTGGCTACCTTTTTTCAAGTACTTCTCAGTTATCTCAGCCAATCCTCTCCACAGAACAATGTTATGCCATTCGGTTTGCTCTACTCTGTTTCCTGTTTTATTTTTGTATGTTTCGGAAGTAGCTAAAGGAAAATTCGCCACTGCAACTCCACCGTCCAAGTACCTAAC
>JBLIBC010000216.1:0-5020 GCA_047632015.1 Glaciecola sp. | reverse complement strand
ATAACCTTCGTCTTTCATATTATTGAACGCGTCTTGATGAACGCCCTCCAACAACAATACTTTTATCCTGCTTTTTGGATAAGAAACATTCATAGGCAACTTATTAATGTATAAAAACTCTTCTAAACTTGGCGTAATGTGATCTGCAACGTCCAATACTTTTTGACGAGCTACATTTTCAGTATAAGCGAAATACTTGTGTGCAACACCAGCTTTTCTCATTACATAATCTGAATATCCATCACCAATCACGTGCACTTCACCACTTAAATTCATGTCTTTTAAACATTGAATTTTACCATCGTGCATGGATAAAACATTTTTTTCGTCAAACCCAACGATGTAACCATTATCATCAAACTTGAAAGTATTTGCATATACTTTTTCAGCAGGGATATGATACGGAGCAACAATTGGCTCAATGAATTCCTTAAATCCACAGGAGATCACAAAGATGTCTTCACTGTGATCAGTAAAAAACGTCTTATTTCGCAATATGGATTTTGATATTTCACCGCTTAACCTTTCGATTAATGTTTTAAGGTGAGATTTATGAGCTCTTAAAAGCTTAATTCTTCGTTCCAATGACTCTGTAAAAGAAATATCTCCATCAATCCCCAAATCAGTTATTTCCTGAATTTGCTTAATGATGTTATCCTTTTGGGGGTCATCTTTCAAGGATATTTCCGCCAATACGTCTAAAGCCTCCACTTGCGTAAGAGTACTGTCAAAATCAAAAACGTATTTTCTTTCTAAGGCCATTTCCATTTTAAAATATTATTCCCGATTCGGGGTCAAAAAATCGAGGATCAAAAATAGTGATTTCTTACTGAATATTAGTTTTTTGCCATCTCCTTTTTCCACTCTTTCACTTTAGTTTCCATAGCCGCTTTTTCAGGATCAAGAATACCGTCTTTTTTAACATCAGTTTTGGACATCGTTTTGGAAGTTGGTTGCTCTCCATCAGCAAATGCTTTTTTTGATGTCAATCCTAATGTTTTAAACAACATCATGTCCGATTTAAACTCTGGGTTAGGCGTAGTTAGTAATGTTTCACCTGCAAATATTGAATTTGCACCTGCCATGAAGCAAAACGCTTGACCTTCATCTGTTAATTCCAAACGACCTGCTGACAGGCGCACCGCCGATTTAGGCATGGTAATTCTTGCAATAGCAACCATTTTCACTAAATCCCAAACTGGTACTTTTTCTTGGTTTTCCAAAGGAGTTCCTGCAACAGGAACTAAGGTGTTTATTGGAACTGATTCCGGTTGTTTTGCAGAGTTAGCAAGTGTTAAAATCATTTTCAACCTGTCCTCTTTGGTTTCTCCTAATCCGATAATTCCTCCTGAACAAAGTGATACACCGGCTTTACGCACACTTTTATGAGTATCAATTCTATCTTCGAAAGTTCTGGTAGAAATTACCTCTTTATAATGTTCTTCAGATGTGTCAATGTTGTGATTGTACGCGTACAATCCTGCATCCGCTAGTCTTTGAGCTTGCTCATCAGACAGCATACCTAACGTACAACAAACTTCCATGTCCATCGCATTTACTTCGGTTACCATTTCAAGCACCCTGTCAAAATCACGGTTGTCTCTGACTTCTCTCCAAGCAGCACCCATGCATAACCTTGACGAACCAGCAGCCTTAGCTTTTTTAGCTCGGTCTATCACTTCATCAACTTGCATCAATTTGTGAGTGTTTACATCAGTGCTATATCGAGCAGCTTGAGGACAATAAGAACAATCTTCCGAGCATCCTCCAGTTTTAATAGAAACCAAAGACGAAATTTGCACTTGTTTTGAATCATGAAACTCACGATGAACTCCCGCTGCTTTGTATACTAAGTCTAAAACAGGCAAGTCATACAGGCCTTTCAACTCTTCTAACTTCCAATTATTTCTAACATCCATAGTAAAAAATTATGGTTACAAATATACGTATAGTATTGAAAGAAGTACAGGTCAGGAGTTGAAAGTTCTACTCACTTTGGACATTCTTTTAAACAAAGTTCGTCATGACTGAATTACAGTAACAACTGATTGTGCCAACTGTCTTTAGCAGGCCCTTGCCAAGACGACAAAAATTCACCCTTGGTTTGTACCAAATTGTTGAATACGGTAGTATTTTCATTAACATCACCTGATTTGATAGAAGACTTGAAATCCATCATTTTTTGAACAACAATTTCATCAGCTTTTTGATATGCAATGTTCATTCTATTCATTAAATCAACCCCGGTTTCAGATTCTATGGATTTTATCAACGCCACAGACTTATCAATGGAACAGCCTGTTGCCATTTGACTACCCTCATCAACAAATAATACTATAAATTGATCATATAAAACTTGTGCCGCTGCTTGCAAAGCCGCTCCGTGTGAATCCCATGAACTTAAAAAGTCAGTGAGTTTTGAATTGATTACAGCCAATTGATCATCAGTGAATTTAACATTACTTTGATAAACCCATACCCTGCTGCTGTCTGGTAAATTATTTTTAATCATTTTGATCTTCTACTTTTATTTCTGCTAAATATCAGCAGCCTCTGCTACAATTTCAGCCAAATCCATTACTTTGATCTCACCTTCTTTGTTGTTTAATTTAACACCATCAGTAATCATTGTGTTGCAAAAAGGGCAACCAGTAGCCACTATACCTGCTTTGGATTCAATGATTTCGTCCGTTCGTTCCATGTTAATGTCTTTATCACCCTTTTCAGGCTCCTTAAACATTTGAGCACCTCCCGCTCCACAGCACAAACCTTTTGTTTTACATCGTTTTAGTTCCACTAATTCAGTATCTAATTTTTCAATTAAATCTCGTGGAGCCTCATATATATCATTTCCTCTACCTAAATAGCAAGGATCGTGATAGGTGATTTTTTTTCCTTTAAAAGCACCTCCTTTTACCTGCAACTTTCCTTCAGCGAATAATTGCTGAATCAATTCTGTGTGGTGCATCACTTGGTATTCACCTCCTAGTTCAGGATACTCATTTTTTAAAGTATTGAAACAATGAGGGCAAGTAGTCACAATTTTTTTAACACTATAAGCATTCATTACTTGAATGTTCATCATGGCTTGCATTTGAAACAAAAACTCATTTCCAGCTCTTTTAGCAGGATCACCCGTGCAGGATTCCTCCTTTCCTAATACGGCGAACTTAACTCCGCAATGCAATAATATTCTTGAAAATGCCTTTGTGATTTTTTTTGCTCTGTCATCAAAACTTCCTGCACAACCAACCCAAAATAATACATCCGGACTCTCTCCTTTTGCCATGTATTCAGCCATTGTGGGTATTTGTAACTTTGCCATATAATGTCTTTTACTTGAATATTTATTCTTCTTCCGCCCAGTTATACCTGTCACTCATAGGGAATTGCCAAGGCGCCCCGTTGTTTTCAATGTTACCGAACATCAAATTTAATTCTTGAGGAGCGGCTGATTGTTCCATTACTAAATACCTCCTTAAGTCCACAATTACCGCTAGTGGATCATTATTTACAGGACAAGCCTCCGTACAAGCGTTACAACTAGTACACGCCCAAAGCTCCTCTTTAGTTATATATGACAGTAAATCAATGTTGTCGTGAGCATCAGCTCCATTCTTATCCTTATGAGCACCCAATTGTTCAGCCCTGTCACGGACGTCCATCATGATTTTTCGAGGGGATAATAATTTGCCAGTTTTGTTTGCAGGACATTCGTCAGTACATCTTCCGCATTCAGTGCAAGTGTATGCATGCATAATGCTAGTCCAAGGTAAATCCGTCACGTCTTTGGCTCCAAAAGTAGACGGTTCAGCAGCTCCTTCAGTAGGCGCGGCATAGGGATCAATACTTGGATCCATCATCAGTTTAACTTGTTCAGTAACAGCGGAAAGATTAGTCAGTTTTCCATAGGCAACTAGCTTTGAATAAAACACATTTGGAAAAGCAAGAATAATATGAAAATGCTTGGAATAAGGCAAGTAATTAAGAAATGCTAGTATTCCAACAATGTGGAACCACCAACAAAAACGCTCTATAAGTATCAACCCTTCGACGGTCATTCCATCCAGAAACGGAAGTAAAAAAGAACTAATTGGAAATGCTCCTGCTTCTGCATAATGTGCAACACCCATAAGTTGTAATTGATAATCAGCTGCATTCATTAACAAGAATGCTGACATTAAAAGTACTTCAACTATTAAGATGATGTTCGCATCGTTCTTTGGCCATGAGGTCATCTCTTTACCAAAAAATCGTTTTATTTTAAGCACGTTTCTTCGAACTAAAAAAACTTCACAAGCAAGTAAAACACCAAGAGCAAGAATTTCAAAAGAGCCAATCATGAAATTGTAAAAACTTCCAAATAATCCTGATAAAAACCTATGTGTTCCGAATGCTCCGTCAACAATTATTTCAATTACCTCTACATTGATTAGCACAAAACCAACATATACTATAATATGTAAAATACCTGATATCGGTTTTTTGGTCATTTTCCCCTGACCAATAGCTACCTTCAATAAGATTATCCACCTTTCTTTTACACTTCCTAAAAACTTAACATCCTGTCCTAAAAAAATGTTTCTGCGGATTTTTTTGACTTTTATAACAAATAACAAGACAGCTACAGCAGCTACTATTATAAAAATTACCTGAGGTAAATACGCCATTAAATTGTTGTTAATTTTTTCGTTCTTCCTTTATTGCTTCTCTAATTTCTTGACGAAGTGCTGAATCGATTTCAAACTTTACCATTTGACGCACAACAGGAGGAAACATCCTTGCATATTCTGAGGTATCCCTGTTTAACTCCTCTTCTTTCCTTCCTTTCTTTCCAAACATTGAAAAGTGAAAATACCTTTTCGGGTGCTTTCTTAAATCAAACAAAAGCAAATCCAAATCTGCAGCTGAATAAGCTAAATCATTATAAAGTTTTTCATCTTTCAATAACAATCCAATTGATCCTTTTCCGTTTTGGATATCTGCTGCAATGCTATCCACTGTAGCTAACACATTATTC
>JBLIBC010000215.1:0-5028 GCA_047632015.1 Glaciecola sp. | reverse complement strand
TTAAAACTACGACATACATTATGCAATGTACTATGTGTTTATAGGAAGACTGGATGAAGCAATTAAACATTCCATGTACACCATAAAGAACGATCCTTTATCAATACCTCACTATGCCATGATTGCTAGGATTCATGCCTATAAAAAGGAATTTGAAATAGCATTGGATTATACTAATGCTGCATTGACTATTGACTCAGGTTCTGTTGAAGTTAGAGAGTTAAGAGGATACATTTATTTGATAAAAGGAAATTTAGAAGCCGCTATTGAAGATTTATCTTATTGCGTAAAAATTGGTGGGGGTCCATTGTCGTATGCGTATTTGTGTTATGCTTACTCACTTGCAAAATTTTACGAAGAAAGTAAAAGTGTTGAGCTCAAATTAGATGATAAATTTGGTGCTCAAAACACCGGAATGTATGACTTTTCTAAGTCTTTGATTTATTTGGGAAGAAATCAATATGATCAATTTTATGTGTGGTTCAATAAAGCAGTAAATCGCGGGTTGTCACTGATGCTTGGTGATTTACATTGTAACCCCATTTATAATAAAGTCAAGAAAGACAATCGTTTTCAGGAATTGATGGCTGTTAACAAAATTGACCTTGCTAAGGAAAAAACAAAAAGGCGACCCAAATCTGTATTGGTGTTAGAATCCAGAACCAAAGAGAAATTACAAGTTGATCCCCAAGATATTTTATATGTCCAAAGTGAAGACAATTATTGTAACGTTTTTTATTACTTGGAGGGGGTGCTGGAAAAAGTGCTGCTCAGAATTACTTTGTCAGAGGTGGCTGATCAATTAGCGCAAGTGCCAGGGATACTTCGTTGTCACAAATCATTTTTAGTTCAAATTGGTTCGGACATGAGGATGATGGGGAACTCAAAGGCATATTTCATTGAGAGTCCTTATTTACCTATTAAAATACCCGTATCAAGGTCAAAAGCTGTAGTAATTAAGGAAAAATATTTTAATTATTAAGCTTACCTTTTCACCACAAAGTACCCATATACCACATTTACTAATAGAATTAATAGTAAACTTACCCGTTTACCACAAATACCAAATATCTGACAAGTTGTGATGTAAATTTGATTCACAATCAAAAACATAAAATCATGACTTCGTTTAAAAAAGGGATTACAATTAAAGCAAGCAAAGAAAATGTTTGGAAAACCTTGTCAAACTTAGGAGGTGTGCACAAGTACCATCCCGGAGTTATAAATTCGTACTATAGCACCGACAAAAAGGAAGGAGTTGGCGCCGCTGGGATTTGTGAACTTGCTCCAATGGGTAAAGTGTTAGAGACTGCCACTTCATGGGAAAAGGGGAAAAAGTTATCACTAAGAATTAAACCATTAGAGAAAACGCCACCTTTTAAGGGTTTTGATGCCACAATTACGCTTATAGAAGAAAAAGTAGGAGAAGTTAAACTTGAATTTGATATATCTTACGGGATGAAATTGGGACTAATTGGAATAATACTTAACAAGATGGTCGTTGAATCGCAATTACACAAAGGGATTCAGGGAGTCATGGATGGATTAAAAGTTCATTTGGAGCAAGGGGTTGAAATTAAAGACGCTAAAGATTTAGCTAAGTACAAGCAAGTAGCGTAGAACGTAAAAATTATATAATTATGAAAGCAATTTGGAATGGCCAAGTATTGGCCGAAAGTTCAGACACTAATCAGATAGAAGGAAATCATTATTTTCCAACTTCGTCTATGAATAAGGAATTTTTTAAAACCTCAGACTTAACATCTGTTTGTCATTGGAAGGGCACAGCAAATTATTATGACATTGAGGTAAATGGTGAAACGAATAAAGATGCCTGTTGGTACTACACGGATCCGTCTACTATGGCTTCAGGAGTAAAAGACAGGGTTGCGTTTTGGAGAGGTGTTGAAATTACTGAGTAATGAAAAGTAAGGATAATTTACAACAGGATTTTGAGGTTTGTCGACGGAAGACAATGGATATTTGTAGTCATCTTGAAGAGGAAGATTTCACAATCCAGGTTAAAAAATTTGCAAGTCCCCCAATGTGGCATTTAGGCCATACTACTTGGTTTTTTGAAGAAATGGTTCTTAAAAAATCAAGTAGTTACAAGGTGTATGATAAGTCTTATGGCTATTTATTTAATAGTTATTATAACTCGGTAGGAAACAGGGTTTCGCAAGAAGACAGAGGCGATATCTCTGAGGTGTCAGTGATAAATGTTTATGCATACCGAAATCATGTGGACAAGGAAATGCGCAAATTAATTGAAAATGGTATTTCCGATAAAATAACGAGAACTATTGAAGTAGGAATTAACCACGAGCAACAACATCAGGAATTATTGTACACTGATATTAAAATAGCCTTTTACAGTAACCCAGAGCTGCCCGTGTACAATGCTAACAGCCAATTGAATGACCAGTCCGTAAACAAAGAAGGTGCATGGATTGCAATGAAGGAGGGAGTTTATGACGTTGGAAGCAATGGAAATTCATTCTCGTATGATAATGAGTTGGGTAAACACAAAGTTTACTTGCAGCAATATGAAATATCAAATAAATTAGTGACCGTAGCCGAGTATTTGGAATTCATAGAAGCAGGAGGATATGCTGATTTTAATTATTGGTTAGCTGAGGGCTGGGAATGGGTAAAAGATAACGACATTACCTCACCAATGTATTGGGTAAAAAAAGACGATGATTGGTATGAGTTTACGCTACAAGGTCTAGTCCCATTAAAAAAAGACAAAGCAGTGTGCCATGTTTCATTTTTTGAAGCACACGCATTTGCAGCATGGAAAGGACGTAGGTTGCCTACTGAGTTTGAATGGGAGGCAGTTTCCGATGAGCTTAATTGGGGAGACAGGTGGGAGTGGACTAATTCGGCCTACTTACCTTACCCTGGTTTCAAAATTGCAAAAGGAGCTTTAGGCGAATACAACGGAAAGTTCATGGTGAATCAAATGGTGTTGCGAGGAGCCTCAATTGTTACCAGTAAAAACCACAGCCGTTCAACATATCGTAATTTTTTCTCTACCTCAACGAGATGGCAGTATTCAGGATTTAGATTAGTAAAATAAAAAAATGATAGAACAATTTATAAAAGAAGTCGACGCCGGATTAAGTAGTGTTCCTGCTAGTTTACCCTCAAAGTACTTTTATGACCAAGTTGGGGATGATTTATTCGTAAAAATCATGAACATGCCAGAGTATTATTTAACCAGAGCTGAACATGAAATTTTTAAAGAACAGATCACATCAATGGTTCATGATTTGGAAATTGAAAAAGGCAAGTACTTTGAATTGATTGAACTAGGAGCAGGGGATGGTACAAAAACCAAGGAGCTACTCAAATATTTGAATGAAAACGATTATTTGTTTCATTACTCCCCAATCGATATATCGGAAAACGCGCTAGATGGTTTGGAGCAAATTTTACAAAAGGAACTGCCTCAAGTTAAGGTAAAGAAGAAACAGGGAGATTATTTTGAAGTGCTAGATGACTTAAGTAAATCCGATCATCCTAAAATAATATTGTTTTTGGGTTCGAACATCGGAAACATGAGTGACGAGGAAGCAAGCAGGTTTTTTAAGGAGCTGGCTAAAAGTGTAAATCCGAAAGACAAAGTGCTTTTAGGAGTGGATTTAATCAAGGATGAATCGATAGTACTCCCTGCCTACAATGACAAGCAGGGTATAACCAGAGCGTTTAATCTTAATTTATTGGAACGGATCAACAGGGAACTTGGAGGTGAATTTTCGATGGCCAACTTCAGACATGTTGCTGAATACACGAAGGAAGAGGGTATAGCAAAAAGTTTCCTTGAAAGTACCGTAGATCAAGAAGTCAGAATTAAAAAACTTGGAAAATCATACAGGTTTAAAAAAGGAGAAAAGATTAAAACGGAGATATCAAGAAAATACAATCACGAGGTTTTATCGGGGTTGGTTAAAGGGACAAAATTTAAAATTAAAAAGGAGCTTACAGATAGACAAGGTCTTTTTGCAGATTACATCTTAAGCTATGAGTAGCGGTGTTGGTATGTTGTATTTGGGAAAGGACAGCAGTGAGTTCTACGAAAGAAAGATCCTTGATAAAGGAATAAAAGAAATGAAAATTATTCAGACGGATTTCAAGACTATCAATAGTTTTTTGCCAGATCAGTTTGACCGATTAAAGGAAGTAATAAGACCATATTTGAAGCAGGCTGAAAGTAAAAACATTGAGCAGCTTATAATACCAAATATTACTTTACATGAAACAATAGATCAAATCCAAGATGAATTTTCCTTTGCGGTGATTCATCCGGTTCGAGCGGCGATAGAGTTCTTGAAAAACAAGAACATAAAAAAAGCTGTACTGTTTGGAACAACGTATACCATGAACAAAGGATACATTGTAAATATGGCGAAAGAGAGTGGTGTTGTAGTGAACCTTCCCGCAGAAAAACATCAGCTTATCATTGAGTCTTTTAGGAAAAAAGTGTTCTACAAAACTGACTCTGTTTTGGATCGCGAAAATTATTTAAACTTGTTGAGGTCTTATAGTAAAATTTCAAACGTATTATTAGCTTGTACGGAATTGTCTTTGATTCATGAAACAGAACAGACGGAAAATGTTTTAGATATGGCAAGCATTCAACTAAAAACGATTGTTTAATTACATAGCATAGGTAGATAACGCTCGCTGCGGAACTTTTAGAGCTCTATATCAATGAAATTGATTTGATGTTGTGATGAGCCTATAAATCAAAATGTATATTTGTTTCTTCAACTTTTTAAATTAGCATAAAAGTTAAATTAATATGGATACAGTAACAGTAGCACGCCTCAAAGAAATACCAGAATTTACAGACGTTCCTAACGAACAGCTTCAATGGTTAATAAGTAAAGGTGAAACAAAAACATTTGCGGATACAGAGCCGCTATTTGAACCAGACAGTGGTGCCGACTTTTTCTTAATTATTTTGGAAGGTGAGTTCAAGACCTATCTTAAGGTGGACTCAGGTAGGAAATTTGTAAATTC
>JBLIBC010000214.1:0-5044 GCA_047632015.1 Glaciecola sp. | reverse complement strand
TCCGCCAATTGGCTGATAAATTCAACACTTTGCAAATGGGAATGGTCGCTTCGGAAAGGGTGTTTAAAGTGTTAGATACTGATGAGCACATTCCAAATGACGGGAAAATCAATAAGGTGAAGATTGAAGGTTTAATTGATTTTGAAAACGTAAGTTTCGCCTATAACAAAGAAGATTTTGTATTAAAAGATGTGTCTTTTACAGTAAAGCCTGGGCAATCACTTGCGTTGGTAGGAGCTACCGGAGCTGGAAAATCATCCATTATAAATGTACTTACTCGGTTTTATGAATACCAAAAGGGAAGTGTAAAAGTAGACGGTGTTGAAATTAACCAGTATCAATTGGAGTTTTTACGAAAAGTGAGTGCTGTGGTATTGCAAGACGTTTTCTTATTCAATGATTCTGTTTTAAACAACATTACATTAAATAACGAAAATATTCCTTTTGAAAGGGTAGTGGAAGGCGCAAAATTAATTGGTGCTCATCAATTTATATCCGAGCTACCAGGGGCTTACAATTATGTAGTAAAGGAAAGAGGAGTGATGCTGTCATCAGGACAAAAGCAATTGCTAGCGTTTTTACGTGCTTATTTATATGACCCCGCTATATTAATATTGGATGAAGCGACCTCTTCCATTGACACTACAACGGAATTGCTTATTCAAAATGCTATTTCAAAAATTACAAAAGGTAGAAGTTCTATTATTATAGCTCACAGGCTGTCAACCATTCAAAACGTTGATAATATCATTGTGATGGATCAAGGTAAAATCGCTGAGCAAGGAAGTCATCAGGAGCTGTTAAAAATGAATGGTATATATAAAGAGTTGTATAATCATCAAGTAAGCGAAGATTAACTACTTGAGTATTTAATTGTCAACGTTGATTCACTTCCAAACTTTGGCATTCACAAGGGGAGCTGTCACATCAATTTGTACTTTACTCACAGGATGAATAAACTTCACGTTTCTGGCATGTAAGCAAATTGACTTGTCTTGATTTGGCAGAGCAGCGCCATATTTTAAATCTCCTTTAATGGAGGCATACAAAGTCGCCAATTGAACTCTAATTTGATGTGGTCGTCCAGTTTTGGGTTTCACTTCAACAAGGTGATTGTTTCCCATCCCTTTTAGGTATTTGTAATCAAGTTCAGATTCTTTACCACCTTTCACTTCGTTAGTGTGAGCGGTAGTCTTGTTCTTTTTGGAATCCTTAATCAGGTAATGGATTAAAGTACCTTGGGTTGGGAATGGTTTTTCAATGCACAAAGCCCAATAAGTTTTTTGGATTAACTTATCTTGAAACATGGCATTTAGTCGGGTCAAAGCTTTACTTGTTCTGGCAAAGATGATGGCTCCACTTACTGGTCTGTCTAATCGGTGAGTAGTACCTAGATATACATCACCAGGTTTGTTGTATTTTTTTTTGATGTAAGCTTTTACCTTTTCAGAAAGTGGGTCGTCACCGGTTTTGTCGCCTTGTGAAATTTCACCAGGTAATTTGTTTACAATGATAATGTGGTTGTCTTCAAAGAGTACTTCCATTTAATTAGTATTGCTCTTTGTCGGAAGGGAAATCACCTGAACGCACATCTTTGCAATACTCATCCACAGCTCCAGACATTTGCTCAAAAAGATTCAAATACCTTCTTAAAAATCTTGGGCTAAATCCTTGGTTCATTCCAAACATATCATGTGAAACTAGTACTTGACCATCCACATGATTTCCAGCACCTATTCCAATAACAGGAATACTTAATGCCTCGGCTACTTTTTTAGCTAATGCTGTTGGTATTTTTTCAACTACTAAAGCAAAAACTCCTGCCTCTTGTAAGGCTAATGCGTCACTTATTAATTTATCAGCTTCTTCTTTTTCTTTTGCCCTTACGGTGTAAGTTCCAAATTTATATATGGATTGTGGTGTTAAACCAAGGTGTCCCATTACAGGAATTCCTGCTGTTAAGATCCTTTTTATTGACTCTTCAATTTCAACTCCACCCTCCATTTTTACTGCATGTGCTCCAGATTCTTTCATGATTCTGATTGACGAAGCTAGTCCTTCACGTGAATTCCCTTGGTATGTCCCAAATGGCAAATCAACGACAACCAATGCTCGCGCGGCACCTTTTACCACACCTGATGCGTGATAAATCATTTGATCCAACGTAATTGGTAAAGTAGTTTCATGCCCAGCCATTACATTGGAAGCTGAATCTCCTACTAATAGCACATCAACACCTCCATGATCAATGATTTTTGACATGGTATAATCATACGCCGTAAGCATGGTGATTTTATGCCCTGATTTTTTCATTTCCTGTAACGTATTAGTCGTTACCCTTTTTACTTCTTTAAAGCCTGTTGACATGGTTTCAAATTTTGTTGCGCGTGAAATTAAATAATTATCCTGATACGTTCATGGTATTAATGACGAATTGACATAATTACTGACATGTACATTAAGATTACATGGTACATAATGACATTAAGACATCAAATAGGAGTCTATTCATCAATATATTCCAATGGCACAGGCATTGTAAAACACTTATCAAATAAATTAGTAAAAACTTTAAAACAATATACAAATGGCTAAGATTATAGGAATTGACCTAGGAACGACCAACTCTTGTGTAGCAGTATTAGAAGGATCAGAACCTCAAGTTATTCAAAATAGCGAAGGGAAAAGAACAACACCTTCAGTTGTTGCATTCACAGCAGATGGCGAAAGAAAAGTTGGAGATCCAGCAAAAAGACAAGCAATCACTAACCCTACAAAAACGATATCTTCTATTAAGAGATTCATGGGGTCTACTTTTGACTCAGTAAAAGAGGAAATTAAAAGAATGCCTTATGAAGTTGTTAAAGGTGATAACAATACTCCAAGGGTGAAAATTGATGACAGGAATTACACTCCTCAAGAAATTTCAGCAATGATTCTTCAAAAAATGAAGTCAACCGCAAAAGATTTCTTAGGAACTGAAATCACTGAAGCTGTTATTACAGTACCTGCATATTTTAATGACGCGCAAAGACAAGCTACTAAGGAAGCTGGTGAGATTGCAGGATTAAAAGTGAGAAGAATTATTAACGAACCAACTGCAGCTGCTTTAGCTTATGGTCTTGACAAAAAAGGTCAAGAAATGAAGATTGTAGTTTTTGATTGTGGTGGTGGAACGCATGATGTTTCAGTATTAGAATTAGGTGATGGTGTTTTTGAAGTAAAATCAACTGACGGTGATACTCACTTAGGTGGTGATGATTTTGATAACTTATTAATCGATTGGTTAGCTGCAGAATTCAAATCTGATGAAGGACTTGATTTACTGAAAGATCCAATGGCTTTACAAAGATTAAAGGAAGCTGCTGAAAAAGCGAAGGTTGAATTGTCAAGTGCAACTTCAACTGAAATTAACTTGCCGTACATCATGCCAGTTGACGGTGTGCCAAAGCACTTAGTTAGAACTTTAACTAGAGCTAAGTTTGAGCAAATGGCTGACAGCTTAATTAAAAGAACTATTGAGCCTTGTAAAACTGCATTGAAAAACGCAGGTTACTCTGTAGGTGACATTGATGAAATTATCATGGTTGGTGGTTCAACTAGAATTCCAGCAATTCAAGAAGCGGTTAAGTCTTTCTTTGGAAAAGATCCATCAAAAGGTGTTAACCCTGATGAAGTTGTTGCAATTGGAGCAGCTATTCAAGGTGGAGTTTTATCTGGAGACGTAAAAGATGTCTTGTTATTGGATGTTATTCCATTATCAGTAGGTATTGAAACGATGGGTGGTGTTACTACAAGAATGATTGAGGCAAACACAACTATCCCTACTAACAAGAAGGACACGTTTTCAACTGCTGCAGATAATCAACCATCAGTAGAAATTAACATTGTTCAAGGAGAAAGACCAATGGCTAATGACAACAAATCATTAGGTAAATTTCACTTAGACGGAATTCCTCCAATGAGAAGAGGAGAAGCACAAATTGAAGTGACTTTTGACATTGATGCAAATGGTATCTTAAATGTTTCTGCTAAAGAGCAAAAAACAGGAAAAGAGCAAAACATCAGAATCGAAGCTTCAAGTGGATTATCCGAAGAGGAAATTGCTAAAATGAAAAGAGAAGCGGAGGAATTTGCTGATGCAGATAATGCAGCAAAAGAAAAGGCAGATAAATTAAACGCTGCTGATTCTTTAATTTTTCAAGCTGAAAAGCAAGTAGAAGATTTAGGTGATAAGTTACCTAATGATAAAAAAGACCCAATTGTTGCTGCTATTGAAGAGTTGAAAAAAGCTCATCAAGCGCAAGATATCCCAGTGATTGAAACTGCAACTGAAGGTTTAAATACAGCTTTACAGGGTGCTGCTGAAGTTATGCAAGCTGCAGCTGCTGCAGCGCAAGGCGGACAGCCAGGAGGTGAAGCTCCAGGGGCGGAAGCTGGTCAAGATGCTGAAGTAACAGATGTTGATTTTGAAGAAGTAGAAGAAGAAGTAGAAGAAAAAGCGAAGTAATTAGTTCGTTTACAATGATTCATAAAAAGGTCTCGCGTTTTGCGGGACCTTTTTTATTTGCCTACATTTAAATTTTAAATAATGATTGTAGTGAAGACTTTGCAAAACACCCTCTATGTTTTTATTCTGACTTTAGTTTTAGTCTCTTGTTCAAGCGAGAAAATTGATAGAACTAAGTATTTCCCAAAGCTTTCAACGGTGGTTTTAAAGTTTAATGCGACGGGTTATTTGAAAGATACTTTTGATGATTATCTGATAGATGGGAAAGGGATTTATGATGACGTAGCCACTGGAATAGCGGGTGTATTCCTTGCTCCTGAGACAATGGGTATAAAAAGTTTGTCTGATCATTATTTATTTGTTCAAGAACTGGAAAATAAAGAGCAGGTGATTGGTTTAATTTTAGCCTTAAGCGAGGGAGGTAAATTGACGGCATATTTAAAGTCAATGAATTTAACGGTGGAGGTTCTTTCTGGATTAAATCATGCGATGCTTAATGACAGTACAAACCTTGTTTGGGATATGGAAACAGCT
>JBLIBC010000213.1:0-5054 GCA_047632015.1 Glaciecola sp. | reverse complement strand
TGCACCAGTTAAAACCATTCCAGCAGCTGTCAAATTATCAGTAGAGGTTGAAGCTGTAAAACTAGCTCCATCACCATTCATTAAGCCACCATGATTAGGTAAACCAGCATTAATGATACAGTTTGACGCAGCATCTAAATTATTTATTAAAAATCCATCTGTGCCGTTTAATTGAGCGTTTGATGTCAAAGCTAAAGTCAACATTGAAGCTGATAGTAAAAGTTTTTTCATAATATTTTTTTTAAGATTTATGTAGGAGCTAAATTAAAAATTAAAAATGAACTATGCTAAACTTTTAACAATTCCATCTGACATATTCAATAGGGATAATTCAGCTTCAGTAATACTATAACAATCTCCTTCATCACAAAGTTACTTTTCCATTTCTAAATCATTCAGGCGATTATTTAAATTAATAATGTAAAGGGTTAATTCCTCAATCTTCTCTTGTTGTAACCTGCTTAACTCTCCAAGATCGACTCCGTGCTCACTAACTTCGTCAGCAGAAGACATTTTGGGCAGTTTACCATTCTTCTTAATGTAACCTTCAACTGATTTAATTGACGGTAATTCATAATCTGTTGAAAACACATAGTCTGGAAAAGGGCCAACCTCTACCGTTATTTTTGTTGCCCAAACATTACCATTTTCTTCAACTTTAAAATTTGAATCACCAACATTTAAGGATTTGTTAAAAAAAACATTACTACCAAATGTAGCTTTGTGCAGTACTTGAACTGTGCCCGAAATAGTGACGTTACTGCTATTTTCAAACCCATGACTAGAATTTATTTTCGACAGTCCAATTACGGTTTTCTGACCTCGAATAGATACCGAGCTAACCCCGTTCGACAATCCAAATCTTTCGGAAAAAGAAGGGCCCTGATAATATGGTCCGACGGTGAAGGTGTCTTTTCTGGCTGGAAACTGAATTAAAGCTCCAGACGTAATTTCACTTTTATTTAAGCCTTCTGAGTTTTCAATAATTAAACCAACTTGTTCTTTACTATTCACATGTAAGTTTGTCTTTGGATTTTTTGTACCTACACCAACTTTACCGTCAACGAATGACAAATTGTTCCCAGCTAAATCATGTTCACGATTAGCATTTAACTTCAAGTTAGTATTTGAAATATTATTGTTTCCAGCTCCAGCAGTTTCATCAGCTCCATTCGATGAACTAACGACAACCTTCACATCCCTATTATAACCTGCTGGCAAATCTGTTGCTCCAGTTATTGCCCACCCTTTTTCCCAATTGGCAGGGAATGAAACACCTCCTATTTCCTTACTTACTGATATTGACCCATACACTGAAAGTGCATCAATTGGGACAGCAATGGAAATTTTCCCATTGTTATTAATCAACTTTATATCAGTAGGAGGATTTATTCCCGAAGCAAACGAATTAGGACTATAAAATATTCCGTAGTACACATACCATCCAACCACTGTTTCCCAGTTGTTTTCGTAGCCCCAGTACCTAATATTTACTGATGCCATACCGTTTCCATTTACAAATGGAATGTTGGTGTGAATAGTTACATATTGATCGTCTGCTAAGCCTTGTGGTATTTTCAAGTATCTGTTTGCTAAATTGTAGCCAACCTTACTTCCAAAGGATAGCTCTTTGTCTATGTTTAAAGATGATTCAGCTTGAGATGTCAAACTGAAAATAATAAAAGTCAGTGCACAAAGTGCAATTTTAATTTTAGTCATGGTTAAAATAAGTTTTAATCGTAATTAATTTTTCACGAAAATAGTTAACTTATTTTACCAATACAACTTTTTATTATTTATTTTTTTATTTAATTTCTTTAGACGGTTATTTAAGACTGTACTTTTTAAATACTTCCACTCCTTCATACTCAGGCAATCCTAATCTATCATACCAACCCGCAGTTTTTTTGTTCTTATTTTCTGCTCTTTGCCATGAATCATTCGTAACATCGCCAGCAAAAACTGGCACTGTCATTTGAGATTTATGTTTAACAATTGCTTGCCTTTTCCTTATCATTTCTTCAGGACTCAATGGAACAGCCATGTCAATTTCCGATACTGGCCATTCAAAATTCGTTCCTCTGTACATCCACAGCCAGCAATCAGACACCCAAGACTCTCCGGACAAGCGCTTAAACGCTTCTATTACCACATCAAAACATATTTTATAGGCACTGTTTGGATCTATTTGATCACCTGATAAAAACACTTGATGAGGTTGTATTTTTTGCAAAATATCAACTGTAATTTGAATATCCTCTTCGCACAATTCATTTTTTGTTTTCCCTTCAGTTTCGTAAAATGGCAAATTTAAAAAGTGTACATTTTGAGATGGCACTCCACAATATCGGCAAGATGCTTTTGCTTCAATCTTTCGGACAAGTGATTTAATTTGCTTCACGTTGTCAAGATCTTCTTGTGGGCCAACTTTTTTCATGAAGACAGCTTTTGTTTTTTCTAAATGTTTTTCCGTTTCACCATCACTGATGTTAAAGTGAGCGGCAAATTCTTTTACAAAATTTAGTTGATTAATTACTGCGTCATCAACCACACCTAAGTTACCTGATGTTTGATATGCCACATGTACGTCATGTCCTTGATCTACAAGTCTTATTAAAGTACCTCCCATAGACACTACCTCGTCATCTGGATGTGGGCTAAAGATTAAAGATTTTTTAGGGAATGGTTCTGCTCGCTCTGGTCGTTTTTCATCTTTAGTGCCTGGTTTTCCGCCTGGCCACCCTGTAATGGTGTCTCTTAAGTGCCTAAACACTTGCAAGTTCAAATCGTATGCATTACCCGATTTCGCGATAAGGTCACCCATCCCATTTTTATTATAATCTTCATCGGTTAATTTAAGGACTGGTTTGTTTATAGTGTCACACAACCATATTACAGCTTTTAATGAAAGTTTCCAGTCCCAATCACATGATTCATTTAACCAAGGTGTTTTAATTCTTTGTAAACCAATTGATGCGGAAGCATCAATCACAAATGAAGTTTCAGGGTGGTTTTGCAGGTATGTTGCCGGCACTTGCCAAGAATCTTCTCCCTCGACTGCTTTTGCTACAATACTAGCTTTTTTATCACCCCAAGCCATTAGGAATATTCGTTTCGCTTTCGAAATAGTACCCACACCCATTGTAATTGCGGTTCTTGGCACCGTTCCTTCGTTCCTAAAATCACCGGATGCATCGATCCTTGTTTTTTTATCAAGCGTAACCAATCTAGTTAGCGATTTAGGTGAAGAGCCTGGCTCATTAAACCCAATGTGGCCAGTCCTACCAATTCCTAGAATCTGTATATCAACTCCACCAAATTCTTCAATTTTTTTCTCGTAATTTTCACAGTACTTTTCTATTTCTTCTAGTGAAACTGTACCATCAGGTATGAATACGTTTTCTTTTTTAATGTCAATGTGATCAAATAAATTCTCATCCATGAACCTATTATATGATTGGATAGCGTCAGCTGGCATAGGATAATACTCATCCAAATTAAATGACACGACATTACTAAAACTTAATCCGTCTTGGTGCATTTTTATGAGTTCTTTGTACAGCAATATAGGTGTTGCCCCAGTCGCTAATCCAAGTACTGTCATTTTTCCTTTAGCATCATTTTTTATGATGGTATCTTTAATTTTATCAGCAACGTATTTTGCTCCCTCAGGAGCAGTATCAAAAACATTAGTAGGTATTTTTTCCAAAATAGATGGGTTTTATGGTAAACAAAAAGGGCAGCGTAATTAAACGCTGCCCCAAAAATAGTGTTTTATTTTAGATACTCAACCCTTCCGGCTACTCCCCTGCTGCTCCTTTGTCAAGTACGTATTCCACATCGCTGTGATTTTGAAGATAAGTAGCTGGTACTTCGTCAGTAATATCGTCAGTTAAGGATGAATTAACAATGTCAGCTTTTTTCTGTCCCCAAGCCATTAAATAAACTTTTTTAGCTTTCATGATAGTAGAAACCCCCATTGTTATCGCTTTAGATGGTACGTTTTCTTCACCCCCAAAATCAGGTGCAGCATCAGCGACAGTTACTTTATTTAATATTACCATTCTAGTAATTGAGTCTTCAGAAGATCCTGGTTCGTTGAACCCAACGTGACCTGTTCTTCCAATTCCTAAAATTTGAATATCTAATCCTCCTGCTTTTTCTATTTGAGCTTCATAATTGTCACAATAAGCGCTTACTTCACTTTCATTTAAATCACCACTTGGAACATTCACATTTGATTTATCAATATCGATGTGATTAAACAAATTGTGGTCCATGAAGTAATGATATGACTTTTCCGAAGAATGATCCATCGGCATGTACTCGTCTAAGTTAAATGTAATCACACTTTTAAAACTTAACCCTTCTTCTTTGTGAAGACGAATTAATTCCTTGTACATTTCAATTGGACTTGAGCCAGTTGCTAAGCCAAGAACTGTTGCTTTTCCTAAACTGTTGTTTTTATTAATTAGAGCTGCTACTTGATTTGCAACATAAACAGAAGCTTCTATTTTAGTATCGTAAACTTTTTTTTGAACTGTTGACATGGTACTCATTGATGATGTTTGTAAAATAATTTTATTAATTTGTTGATGTAAATGGCTCACCTACTGTTAGTAGTAAAAAGTCATAACCTGACTTAGCTTCACTTGACTTTTCGGGATTAGATCCTAATTGCAGTAAACAAGTACTTATACCATCAACATCTGTAAATTTTTCACCTGCTCTAGTACCTCCCAATATTTTTAAATCTGACAATTTAATTGAGAAAAATTTCCAACCTTCCCACGTAATTGGTTCTGTGTGAAAAAATGAAATTCCCGATACTTGTAAAGCAATTTCCAAACCTGTGTTAACTAAACCATATCCTTTACAAAAAAAGTTTAAGTAAACACTATCGGCATTGGTAGTTGAAAGCTGACCTGCAAATCCACTTATAGGAAATGAAGTTCCTCCGTGATACCATGTTGTCCCTTCATTCTTTTTTGCATATAACTCAGCATATAATCCTCCTCCAATTGAAGGACCCTCAGAGAAATAATCAAAATGGC
>JBLIBC010000212.1:0-5065 GCA_047632015.1 Glaciecola sp. | reverse complement strand
GTGATTAATAAAATCGTTTTTACGTGCTGGTTAATTTTTAACTTGAAAAAGGCTACGATTAGTTTGTTCAGTATCCATCCAATGCCAATTGATGATGCTAGTTCTAGTACTAAAAAAATAATGGATCCTACTTTAAAATCCTCGTTGCTGATGAGTGATTTTGAAATTCCAAAACAAACAGTAAACAGAATAATTACCCAAACGTCTTTAACGACAGTAACTCCTATTGCTGTTTTGGTGAAAGGACCTTTGGCTCTTAATTCATTAATTACTGCGATAGCACTTGAAGGAGAACTGGCAATAAAAATTGTTCCAGCTAACAGGCTGACGGCGATTTTACCTCCATTACTCATGTCTACCATGAAGGGTATATAATCAGCATCAGCTAAATAATAGACGCCGATTGCTCCAATTGAAAAAGTGAAAATTAATTGCCCAACAGTATTCCAAATAATGCTTTTAAATTGCCCTCTAATTTCTTTTAAGTATAGTTCTGAACCAGCTGCAAAAGCTATAAAAGCAAGAGATAGTTCATTGATGAAATTTAGTTTTAGCGTTCCTTCACTTGGAATCATTTTTAGAATGAAAGGACCAGCAATGATTCCAGTCAGTAAAAAACCAGTAATCAGCGGAAGTTTTATTTTTTCAAACGCTATGGATATCCGACTTGCTGCAATGGCAATGATGCCAAAGATTGCGATAAAGCTCAGAATTGTTTTAATTTCTTCCACGTGGTTCAAAATACTAAAGTTTTAAGTGATAAAACAAACCTTAGTTATTATTTATTTTTGGGAAGCACGCGTAGTCTCATAAAGGTTTTCTGGAACAATGGTAAAAGCAGTATCAAGAATATTATTATACCACCAACATGAGCTGTTGAATATATGGTGTCCTGCAGCTCATAATACTCGTCTGAGTACTCTATAATGAATGTAACGCCATTAAATTCTTCAACAAGGTATTTGTCAAAATAAGAGTGTTCCCAAATCTTATGATAATTATCAAGATAACCTAGCGCAAGTAACATGATGTAAGGAGCTACTAAGTAAGTAATTATGGTAGTTTGATTGAGAAGCCAAAAATAATTGGATTTTTTCCAGACAAATATTAACAGCACATAGCTGGTGATTAAAATGGCAAGAGTCGAGTTGACAAACAACAATCCTTCAAGCCTAAAAGCAGCTTCCGCTACTCCGAGGATTGTTCCTAATAGCCCGATGAATAAAAACGATAATAAAAACTGCTTCCAGTTGTTTATTTTGAATAGAAATATGAGCATGCAAATGATAAAGCCAGCGTAACTCCACACTCCCATAAAACTAGTGGCGGTATTTGTTTGCAAGTAGTTTTTTGCTTTAGCGATTCTTGACAATCGATTTTCAAGAATGTTTTTGATGTTTTTATAAGATTGGTATCTGTCATATTCAAAATCATGACGACTCCAGCCTTCGTCTTTATTATGTATTCTCAATCCAGACTTTAGGTAGCCCTTGTAATTGTTTTGAGAAATATCGTACATCATAGAGTCCAGTTTCCGTGGAGAATAGTATGTTAATCGATCAATTTGTTGATTTAGTTTTTTGAAATAATATTCAGCAGTGTCGGTGCTAAAATTGATGTTTTGATTGATGAAAAATAAACGAATACTTGAGTCTCGTTGAGATACATCATTTCGAAGGTAAGGGGTGTGTTCTGAATTCAATTCAAAACGATTCTCTGGATAATCTTCTGAAACCCTGTAAAGTCTGGGTCTAGAATACTTATAAATGTCCTTGTGCCAATAAATTGAATCCTGGTGATTGTAATAAGTTGAATCCTGTTTCCTTTCTATTTGTTGGTCATAATCGTGGGAGTAAAGTTTATAAGAATTAAAATACGCTTCATCATTTATAAAATAGCTGTAATCTCCTTCGTCCTCATTCACGTAAAATTCAATTTTTAATAAATCATTCCTTAATTGAATGTATTCTTGGTCCTCAATAACTTTTGAAACCCTTTCGTTTAAAACTATTGAAGTAGCATATGGTAGTGAAAAAGGTGACATAATAGTCAGGTACATTAAAATAATCACCAGGACTGAACGGAACGAATTTCCATTGGCATCCTTGTTCTCCACACTAAACAAGCACAATTGAAAAATAAAGTAACCCATTGCTAAAAAGGAAGGAACCAGCAATGACCAGAAAATAGTATCTGTTTCCCTTGCAGTAATTAAGGCTTGAAGATCAACAGGGATGATTAGGCCAAACATCAGTCCTGTAATTCCTAATAAAAAACTAAAGTACAACGTAAGGTGTATCCTTGTTGCCCAAATCCATGCGTAGTTAATTCTCAAAAATACATCTAAACGAGCAAGTGCTTTTGGAGCTATTTTTAAAATCCATTTCATCTGTAGTGGTAGTTTTTAGTACTTGTCGTTAAACAGTTTTTTTGTTGAATTAGTAATGTTTCGGTAATAATTCAATTCGAAATTTTTGGCAATCAAAGTGTTTAGTACTTCGTTTATGTTGTGTGTTTTCGATATATTCAGAGTGAAACCAGACACGTTTTTTTCAATCCTCACTTCAAATGTCGAAAGTGCATTTGATAAAATTTCATAATCAAGGTTTCCGTCTATTTCTACCGTATGGTAATCCTCTTGTTCGTTTAACTCACTGATTCTACCGTTAAATACAGCTCTTCCGTTTTTTAGGAAAATAATTTGATCAGCAATGGTTTCGACCTCATGCAATTGTTGTGAACTCAATATAATTGAAACAGGCTTCCTTAATGACTCAGCTAAATCTTTAATGTCTTGAAGCAAAAGCTCTTGAGCGAGTAAATCCAAATTTGCTAAAGGTTCGTCTAAAATCAAAACCCTTGGATTCCACACTAATGCTTTTGCAATTTCAGCTCTTAGTTTGTACCCGGAAGATAATTCACTCCAAGTGTGGTTTTTAAATTTAGTAAGCCCTAACCGTTGAATTATAAAGTTTGTTCCCGATAAATTTTCTTTTCCTTTGATTCCTTTTAAAGAGGCCGAAAAAGAGATTTGTTCCTCGAGTGTACCCCACCATCTAGCCGTTCGTTGCGGGATGAATGCAATTTCTTTTTTTGTACGCTCCCAAGTGGTGATTTTTTCATCACCGTTGTAAAACGACAATGAGCCACGGCTCATGTGTAGTTGACCACTAAGTAATCTAAGTAAAGTTGTTTTTCCATTTCCATTTTCACCTACTAACCCTACAATTTTTCCTTTTTCAAGTTTGATGTCGATTTCCTGGAGTTCAAATGAACCGTAAGTTTTACCTATACCTTCTGCTACACAAATAACAGGATTCACATTTGTTTCAACTACAGGTTCAAAAATGTCTGATTTTAATGATGCAATCAAATCGTCATATTCTTGTCGTAGTTCAATGTTTGCATTTCCAGAACTGCCTAAAGCTTTATTGTTATTGTATTGTTCCCTCAGGTCAAGAGCGCTAATTTTGTCTGATTCATTGCAAATAAAATCATGAGTGAGGTCCATCGTCCGCCTGCTAACTCTGTCGAGGTCATTATTCAATAATGCTAATTCAATTTCTTTTAGCCTAGTTGGGTAATCTGTTGCGTAAGATATCATAGAAATAGTGTTGCTACCTAAATGTATTTAATATCAGATAAATAAGCCTATTATTGTTGATAACTAGCATAAAAAATAATATTTTTGCTGTTCAGTTTTTGAGATGAAAATTATTCAAACAAGTACGGAATTACAACACGCGATTGCTAAGTTAAAGCTAGACGGCTTAACGGTAGGGTTAGTTCCCACAATGGGATTTTTGCACAATGGACATTTGTCCCTGATTGAGGCTTGTAAAAAGCAATGTGACGTATGTATTGTAAGTATATATGTAAATCCATCGCAATTTAATGAATCTGCTGATTTTGAATCGTACCCTAAAGATTTGAATCGTGATATTGAGCTATTGAATTCTGTAAAATGCGATTTAGTTTGGGTTCCTACTGCTGCTGATATTGAATCTGTTCCTTTGGACTTAAGTTATAAACTTGATGGTGTTGATGCTGTATTGGAAGGCGAAAAACGACCTGGACATTTTAAAGGAGTGATTGAGGTAGTGTACCGACTTTTCAAAGTAGTTAATCCTGATCAGGCTTATTTTGGAGAAAAAGATTTTCAGCAATTGCAAGTCATCTCAAAAATGGTAAAAAATAACAAAATGAACATTCATGTTATTCCTGTCCCTACAACTAGGGAACTAGATGGCCTAGCGATGAGTAGCAGGAACGTTAGGTTGTCATCAAAAGAAAGGGTGATTGCACCCGAATTACATGCTTTACTAAAAAAACTGTCGTCTAATGCCGGTAGGAACTTTGATCATGCTAAGGAGCTCCTGGTGGAAAAAGGATTTGAAGTAGAATATTTAACTCAACACGATTTTTCTGACGGGGGAGAAAGACTTTTTGCAGCTGTGAAACTAGGTAGTGTTCGTTTGATTGACAACGTGCCATTGAGAGCTATTCTCAATTAAAAAAAAATAGGGTTACACGCGTGCATTTTGAATTTCATTTTACTAATTTTGGTCAATTGCTTTTAACATTTAAAAAGACTTCTAAATGAACTTATATAAAGAATACATCGAACAGATTGCAGAACGAAAAACTCAAGGATTAAACCCTCAACCAATTGATGGTGCTGAGTTACTTAGTGAAATCATTCTAAACATTAAAGATGTAAATAGCGCTGACAGAAAAGATTCGTTGAGCTTTTTTATATATAATACTTTGCCTGGTACTACAAGTGCTGCTGGTGTTAAAGCAAAGTTTTTAAAAGAAATTATCCTTGGTGAATCTACCGTGGCTGAAATCACTGGAGCTTTCGCTCTTGAGTTATTGTCGCACATGAAAGGAGGTCCTTCCGTTGAGGTATTGTTGGATTTAGCACTTGGTGATGATACTAATTTAGCAACAGAAGCTGCTAAAGTTTTAAAAACGCAAGTATTCCTTTATGAAGCTGACACAGCCCGTTTAGAAAATGCATTCAAAAAAAATAACGCAATTGCTAAAGATATTTTAGAGAGCT
>JBLIBC010000211.1:0-5100 GCA_047632015.1 Glaciecola sp. | reverse complement strand
TTAATTATAGCTGTAGTTTCATCGGCCTTTTGTCCATTAAATTTTGATTTTGCATCCCAATTTTTAATAGCTTTAATCAAGTAATTATATGCAGCTATTGAATGGAAATTTTTTTTGTTGCTGTACAATTGTAATTTTTCCCAAGTAACCCCTCTTTTGTGTTTAGGAATGTTAAAGTATTCGTAGTAGTAATACCTGTTCACATACAAATTGACACTTCCGTGCACTGATGTATGCTTAAATTCATGAAGAATTGATACGGGTAGTTTTTTATCCAGCACTTTCAAAAAACTGAATTCTTGAATGGCGACAAGAGTATCTAGCGTATTCCTAAAATTTTTGTATTTTTTTTCTTTTTCGAAGCGTTCCAGCTTTTTGACAAGCCGTTCAAATTCCTTGAGTAAAAAGTGGGCTAAAGTGGAGTCGTTCAGATTGTACTGAGTTTTTATTTTTACTTTGGCTACTCGTTGTTCCTTGAGGAACTCTTCGTGCCTAGCAGTAAAATTTTTATTTTGTAGCGAGTCGATTAATTGTGTTCTATTTAACCCCCTCAAATTTGCTAGTGCTTCATTAGAGTCAATTTGATTTTTGAATAGCGGCCAATTAATTTCAGCGTTTATGTTGGGTGCAATGGGAAGGCTTTGCTTTTTTTGGAAAGCATCAATGATTGATTGTGAACGTTCTTTTTGAATTTTTAAGTTCAGTTTTTCACTTCCTTCAACAGACGAATAAGCGCTAATGTCAGCACTTAATATAATGAATTCATCGTCCGTTAATGAATCGAGAACTGGTTTTAAGTCTTGGTAGGAATAGTTTGATTTTCCTTTTTTGAAATGGAAGTCAAATTCGTAATCTTTAATTGGTGCAACAGGAATGTAGGTGAATTTTCCTTTCACTCTTTTACTTTTTAAAGGGTGAAATTCAGTGTAGTATTGACCGCAGGCGGAAGACCAATGATTGACTCTTACGATCTGTTTATCCTTGATGTATACTAAGTTAACTTCATTGTAACCTGTTATATCTTTTGGAAGTTTCCCTAGTTTGTACTTGAATTTATCTGGAGTATATGGCATCCGAATACCGTCTATTACTTTTTCGTAAATGTTTCTTTCGTTATCTTTCTTTTTAAACTCTTTTTTTATTCTGCTTAGGGTGGATTTTCTTCGAGGTTTAAATCCCTTGATGAGCTTTTTCCGATAAATGGGAATTAGCAAAGTGTCACTCAATTGGCTGCCTTTGTTTCGCCTGGTGTTTTGGGTGTAATATTCAGGATTGTTGCAGTCAAAGGGAGTGTACTCTATGACTTCTATGGCTAATCCGTCTTTGTTGGTTTCTAAAAATGCAAGCAAGCTTTCAGCTTTTAAGTACATTTTAATCCAAATGTTTCTTTTGTCAAACTCCATCGTTTTGTGTCCTGCAATTCCCTCAATGATTTGTTGCAAGGAGTCGAATTCGCTTTTTTCTAGGGTGAGTGGTTTTAACTTATGGGGGTATTTGACAGTGACCTTAGGGAAGAAGTCAAAAGATTTTACAAGAGGTTGAGTTACATAGTTACTGTATTCAAAAAAAGCTTTGTTTTCGAAAAATTGATATTGGTACAAAACTTCAGCAAATTTTTGCACGGCGTATACTTTGTTTGATTTTTCGTCAATTGAAACGGCTACACCGGTAATTTCCAAGCTAGGAGTAATGATGTTTTTGTAGTGTCCAGGTGAATTGACCCATGCTACAACAAAAGCATGAGCAAGTTGTTGATAGGTATAAAAAGTTTTAATTTTCTTTTTCTTGGTTTTTACAGCAGTGTTAAACGGCACCATGGCAATGTTTTCCGCCACTAAATAATTTATAGCTCCATATGCAACAGCTCGATCTCTTGGGTTTTTGTATTTATCAGTATTTTCTTGATGACTTAATCTTTTTATTTCTGTCAGGTATTTAGCATGATGTTGAGCAGCATTAAACAGGATGACATCATTTACTACTTCCTTAAGTTGATGTGCTACCCTTACACTGTCAATACCACTTTTTATTAAATGTGCTAGGAGTTTTTTATTGACTGGTTTTTTAATGTGACTAGATGTAGACTGTCCAAATGTAATGTGGTTAACGGATATGAAAAGCCCTATAAAGAGTAGTGCCCTCAGCGACTTCGTAAAATACACAGAGGTGCTCTGATGTGGCATATTTAATAACTGGAAATCCCTCCTTGCAAGTTGATTAAATTGTCAAATCCATTTTCGTGTAAGTACTTGATGGCTTGAGTGCTTCTTCCTCCCTTTTGACAGTACACTATGGTTTTAATGTTTTTCTTGATTTTATGTAAGTTATTGTCAAGGGTATTTAAGGGGATGTTGATGGCGTTTAATTCACCGAATTTTGGCGATTCCCATTCCTCACGGACGTCAATTATTTGAACTGTTTCAGAAGTAATAAGTTCTGAAAGTTCAACGGATGAAATGGTATCGTTTACTTCCTTTTTAGTTTCAGGTTCAATACCACAAAAGAAATCATAATCGTAGGATTCAAATTCGTTTTTTGCGGTGAGTACTTTGTTAATTTGTTGAGGTGATTTTTCAATATTAAGTTCCAAATTACTGTTGTTCAAAGCATCAACTAAAAGTAACTTTCCGGACAATACATTTCCAATTCCTAAAATTATTTTCAAAACTTCATTGGCTTGGTAAACCCCAACTATACCTGGTAAAACACCTAACACTCCTGTTTCAGAACAACTGGGAGCACTTCCTGGGGTAGGTGCTTCAGGAAACAAACAACGGTAGCTAGGTCCTTGCTTAAAATTGAAAACGGTGACCTGTCCTTCAAATTTGTGAATAGCACCGTACACTAAGGGTTTTCCTGTAATAATGGACGCGTCGTTTACCAAATACCTGGTGGAAAAATTATCCGATCCGTCTACTATTATATCGTACTGTGAAAATAAACCCAACGCGTTTTTGTTGGTTAATTTGTATTCATAGGCGCTGACTTCAATTAAAGGATTCAGCGCGTTTAACCGGTTTTTTGCGGCTTTAGCTTTGTTGGTTCCCACATCAGATGTGCTGTATAAAATTTGTCTTTGTAGGTTGCTTTCGTCTACTTTGTCAAAATCAACAATACCTATGTGACCAACCCCCGCAGCGGAAATATATTGTAATACTGGACAGCCTAAACCTCCAGCTCCAATCACTAAAACTTTACTTTTTTTAAGTTTTTCCTGACCAGAAACACCTATTTCAGATAGTAATAAATGCCTGCTGTACCTCTTTTTCTCTTGAGCTGTTAATGTCATTTTATATCAATGTCAACGCACAAATTTAAGATTTAGTTCCGGTAGTTGTTGACGAGCATCAAAATAGTTTGCTTTAAGTTGTCCTGTTGCATATGTTTGTAGCATAATATTATACCTCCATTCTATGAAGAACCATATTTTATCGCTAATTCTAGCTTTTACGTCTTTAATTGCTGTAGCTCAGAATCCTAATTATAGCGAGCATGTGGCTCCAATCATATATGATAATTGTTCTGGTTGTCACCATGCAGGGGGAATTGCTCCATTTTCTTTGATGTCATTCAATGACGCCTCAGTCTATTCCAGCTTAATTTCCTATGACGTATCAAATGGGATTATGCCCCCATGGCCAGCTGACAGTATTGATGGTGGTTTTGTGCACGAAAGGGTGCTTTCTTCGGTCGAAATTAAAACCATTGTTGATTGGGTGAGCAATGGAACACCAGAAGGCAATAGCGCCTTGGCTCCTTCTCCTCCAGCATTTAGTGGGAATTCTGTTTTAGGTACACCTGACATTCAGGTGGTAGCACCAAAATACACAAGTAAGGCAACAAGTTCTGATGAGTATGTTTGTTTCACAATTCCAACATCTTTTTCAACCGATAAGTGGATTGAAGCCATTGAGGTAATGCCTGGCAACACTGAAATTGTTCACCATTGTTTGGTTTACATTGATGAATCGGGGACTTATCAGGCTGACACTTCAAGTGGAGCTTGCGGAGGTCCTGACGGGGGTATTTTACTAGGTGAATACGTGCCAGGTTCGCAGCCGATTGTTTATCCTAATGATGGAGCCACAAAATTTGGGGTAAAATTAAAAGCTGGCGCGCAATTGGTGTTGGCAATCCATTATCCGGAAGGTTCCGCAGGTAAGCTAGATAGCACAAAAGTTAATTTGCATTTTTATCCCGATGGGACAACGGGTATCAGAGAAGTATACGCAAGTAGTATAATTAGTGATTGGGCTTTTTGTATTGATTCCAATGAAGTTAAAACGGTAGCATCTAAGTATCCTGCAACAGGAGGTTTGTTGGGCCAGTTTTCGGTGATGGCATTTTTCCCTCACATGCATTTACTAGGTCAGGAAATTAGTGCTTGGGCGATTACCCCAACAAATGATTCGATTCCCTTGGGATCGATATCTGATTGGGACTTTGAATGGCAAGGGTTTTATGCGTACAAAAAAATGAAAGTACTTCCTGTAGGTTCTGTGATATATGGTAAGGCGGTGTATGACAATACCTCAAGTAATGTTTTCAATCCAAATAGTCCTCCAAAGCAAGTTTGTGCAGGGGCTAATACTTCGGACGAAATGTTTTTAATTTACTTCCAGTATTTACTTTATCAAGCAGGTGATGAAAACATAGACATTGATGCTATTCTTGACCCTATTTCGGTACTGAATAAGCCTCTTACAACTTATGATCTTGGTTTGTCACCAAATCCTGTTTCAAAAGGAGGAGGGGTAAATATCACGACTCAATCTGATTTAAAAAGCACGCTAGAGGTGTACGACATGAAAGGAAAGGTAGTGCATGCTCAAAAAATAGAAGCAGTTGGTGGAAAGCTAAATTGGCAAAATAACTTAGCTTCTGGAATTTATTTTATTTCAGTAAAAAATAGTGCACAAAGACAAGTCGGGAAGTTAGTTGTGCAGTAATTGCTTTTTGACCACAGGACTTGATTCAAGAACAAGCTGGTCGCCATTGAACATTAATCAATCCCTTTTAAAAGACTTGAAGCCTGTTGTTTGACTGTGTTTAGTGTTGTACTGAACTACCTACCTTACTTGTGAAATAAATTGCCGGTAA
>JBLIBC010000210.1:0-5101 GCA_047632015.1 Glaciecola sp. | reverse complement strand
TTTACAACTTTAACCTTCTTGGTGTACACCTCTAAGATTGAAGATGCGTACAGTTGATTCATTGGGTTGTCTTCCACTAACAGTACTTTAAAATCTTTGGGTAATTCTTGTATCTCTTTAATCTTGATGTTTTTATCAACTTCTATGTTTTGGGAAATTGAAAATGGTAATTCAAAATAAAATTCCGAACCCAATCCTTTTTTACTGTCCAAGAAAAATTAGGGACGGCGACCATAGCCGTCAACTTAAGCACGTTTCAATAGTTTTGAAGGGAGATGCTTTTCCTTTCTTAACCTCTTTGACACAGGTTTTTAGGAGTATTTCTTTCAGTAATTGATTAGCGATTTGCGCCTCTTCTTGCGTTCCTAAAATGATGGTCCAAACAAGCTATTTGTGAACAGCAAGGCACTTCATAGCTTTAATGTCGATGAATCCTTTTTGATGTTCTTGCCAGCATTCAAACTTGTGAGCGAGTAATATTTTACTGGTAAAAAAAGTGAAAATCAATGTTCCGTAATGATGACATTCAAAGCGATGCTCATTGATGTGAGTAACCTTGTCTAGCTTCATGAACGACTTCCAAGTCTTAAATTGAATTTCAATTTACCATCGTAAACTGTACATTTTTTGAGCGTTTTCTTTGCTTAGTTTTTCAGAGTCATGAACAACCTTGTTTTAAGCTTTACAACATTTCCCAAGCAAGCCTCAAACTCTATGGTTTCACTTACTTTTAACTTAGGAGTATTTTTCCAGTCAAAAAAGAATCCATTCACCTTTAAGCTTAATTTTTACAACCGTGTTGATTTTTAATCGACATAAATAGAAAGCGTTTTTCGCGTCAAATTCCTGAAGCCTTTTCAAACTAAAATATCCTAAATCAAACAAGTGAAGTTCGTTTTTTTTAGATTCAATTATTTTTGTTTTTTGATCGTTGGTAGTTGCTGAAACGACCTCTGTTTTAGTAACCCCATCAGTTAACGAGAATTGATACTGGATTTTAACACCTCCTCGAACACCATGATTACAGCCAAAACCAGCGTAAGAGCCATTCAAACATGCTGGTAATTGAAAAGAAGTCCCATCTGTAATGATGATGCTGGAAAAACAACTTTTAATCCCCTGCAAAGGAGATAGATCCATCGACACCACTTCATTAAAGATGCCCTTAAATACTTTGACAGCCTTCTCATTAATCCGTTTATTGATGCCTTCTTTACTAATAAGTAAACCTCCTTGCTTAAAATCTGCTGAGACATCTCATTTAAGCTTAAATGAGTTGGAGGTCGACGGTTAACAAAAAGGTTCAAAAAGTCATCTAATTGAAGCTTTCTGTTTCTGGTTTGCCAACCTGATTCTTGATTGTGGATATCTAATCGGTCTTTACCAATTACACTTCTTAGTTTTTTAAGATATTTATCATAGGGGTGTTTTTTTGTGTGAATATCGTTATTTTTCCACCTCATTTTTTACTTTAACTATTTAACTACCACCTAGTTAAAGTTAATTAATCGCTTAAGTTGACGGCTATGACCTCTGTCCTTAATTGACTGCTAGATTGTGGTGCATTCACACCCTTATCTTTTGATGATTTTACCTGAATATAGTTCGGCTGACACCTTAATTTGATAAAAATACAATCCACTTACTAGTCCAAGTAGGCTAATTGAATGAACATTCGAGTTGCCTGCAGAATAAAACGTGTTAGACTTCACCACATTTCCTTTTGCATTAAACAATACCAGTGTACCAAAACCAGCTTCTGTAAGCGTGAAATTAAGTGTATTGTCTGCAGGGTTGGGGAATACTTCAAAGCTGTTCACCACCACACCGGCAATAGAAACAGGAGTCTTTGAATACAAAAATTCCTGTGGGATAATTTGTTTTTCTTGATACGGGTGTTCCCAATATAATTTCATAGTTGTGGTCCATTGTACTTCAGTAAAATAAACTACTACATTATACTTTTTACCCGCAACTAATGATACTACAGCTGCTTCTGCTGATCCTCCATAGTCTCGTTCAAAAATGGTATCTCCATCTAATACAAAAATTAATCTATCATCAAAATCAAAACTAAAAGTATAGTTACCTGAAACAGGAGCAAGCACTTGGCCAGTCCATGCTACCGTAAAAGAGTCTTGAGCTAATCCCCATTCAAATGAAGCATAATCCAACTGATAGTCTATTACAGGGTCAATTCTTGTCAGTGTAGCAGGAGCTTCAAAATTAAGGTTCTCATAAAAATTCATTGTCAATCCATCTCCGTCTCCTTCAACGTACTTTTCAAGATAGGTGTAGATGGCTGTCTTTTCTGCCAATGCCCCAATGGTAACAGTGGCAATATTCTCTTCCGAATTATTTGACCATTTAGAGAATTGAAAAAGTGAGTCGTTTCTATTTACTAGTTCTTGAGCTGTCAATGTTCTTTGACTTCCTATCACTAAATCATCGGTATAATCAGTGTCAATGAAGTTCCCGTCCAAACCAACAGGAAACCCAGCTGGTATTGTTTTAACTGTTAGCTTTCCAAGGTTGGGATGAACGTCAACATATGAAATTCTTGTTAATCCTTTGCTATCAGTGGCTGTTAACTGAACCCTGTGCCAAACGTCAATACTTGTCTCTCCTATTCTAGGTAAGAATATGGCTCCTCTTGATATTCCTGAAGTTGACGGCAGTACTGGATGCGAGTGAACGTTATGATGAAAATCAATTTTCCATTCTAATGCTACGTTATTGAGGGCCCCGTCTTCTGGATCAGTTGCGCTACCTTCAAATATGAGTGAATCACCGGAATTGTATTTTGAAGCAATTAAAGGAGATGTAATTGTAATTATTGGTCTTTGGTTTTGAGTAACTTTTAAGACAATGGTATCACTGTATATTTCGCCTATTCCATTTTTAACCTGGCAAAACAAAGTTTTTCCACTGTCTGCTAATTGCACAGTTGTCATTTTAAGTTCGCTTGAAGTTTCACCATTCAGCTTACCGCCTTCGAAATACCACTGATATGAAATAGTTGCGTCTCCAGACGCTTCGATATTAACAGTTACGTCTTCTCCTACTACAGCAATGTCTGCCACAGGTTGTTTGGTAATAAAAGGCACACCACTTCCAACAAAACTCACTCTCCATACTTGACTCGGCCCGTACCCAAAAATTGAGTAGTATAAATATCCATCTTTTGAAACAAAAAGACTTGTAATGTTACCTCCATGTTTAATCAGCGTATCTTGGACTTCCCCTGTTTCAGGATTCATCCTGTGAATATTTCCGGAACAATAATCGCTAAAGAAATATTGATCCATCCAATCATCAGGAAATCGGCTTTGTTCAGGCGCATAAAAAGCTCCTCCAACAATTGCACAATTATTATTTTCATGAGTATATGAGCTTAATGGGTCTTGATAATTGTCTGGAGCTGTTTCATCTGCAATTGGACCTTCAACAATCGGCCAACCGTAGTTAAAACCAGCTTTAATTTCGTTCACTTCTTCAAATTTTGCATCACCAACATCGTTAGCTAAAATTTGACCCGTGGTTGGATGTATATCCATGGTAAATGCATTTCTGAATCCTAATGCATAAATTAATCTATTATCGCCAATCAATGTTTCATAAAAAGGATTATCAGCAGGTACACTGCCGTCTCTGTTAATCCTGAGTATTTTCCCAAAAAAGTTATCGGTTTTTTGAACAAGAGTAGATTTTAAACCGTCTCCAACTGTAAGGATTAGTGTTGTATCTAATGCCCATCTCATAGCACCACTATTGTGGACTGTATTACTCAATTGGTCAAAGTCAAGAAGCACCAACTCACTCTCAGGAATCACACTGTTTCCAATTGCAGTATATCTTGACAGCCTATTATGGTTCTCCCCCAACACACTATAATAAACAAATACATGCCCGTTTTTATCAAATTCTTTATCAAGCAGAATACCTCCTAAACCTCTTTCTCCGTATATATCCACATCCAATTCAAGAAAATTATTCGCCAGCAATATTCCATTTTCAATGATCTTTATGTTTCCTCCTTTTTCAGAGACAAAAATTCGACCATCCTGAGCCATGTCCATAGATGTCGGATTCTCAATATTGTCAGTAACTAATTCAGCTATAAATCCATTTTTAATATAAAATTCGTCGGCAAAACTTGCGTTTGAACAAAATAAAACGACGAGTAGTAAAAGTGTTTTTTTGATATCCATGCTTTTCTTTTTAATGGTACGAATATAACCTAATTTGCCCCTCGAAACAACTTACCAGACCGTAAATATGTTGAAGCTTTGAGGTTCTAATTAGTGGCGTTTGAGACTACAATTCTTATTTCAATAATTCTTTCAATTTTGTTGCAGCGGATTGAGATTTTTGCAAGTAGTGATTAATACCATTGGATTTTAGTTCTGCTGCTAGCTCAATGTTGGTGCTAGACGACAAGCATACCAGCTGAGCTTTCGGATGTTGTTGAATGATTTTTGTTATTATTTGAGCATCTAATTTTTTGCTCCCTATCTGATAATCCAGCACTATCATATCGAGTTGTTTATCACAGCCCTCTATAAATTGCTCAAAAGCGGAATAAGCATCCACTTTCAACTTACTGTCTTTAGGTAATTTGCGCTTTAGAATTAACAGTAAACCTTCATCATTATCTACAATTTTAATTTGTTTTTTACTCAAGCGAAAGGGAGACAGATTGTGGCTCACACGATTTATTCGCGTCATAGTTCAACGAAATTTTATCATTCATTAAATTAACTTTTCTACTAAAAGCACTATGTTGTGCTATAAAGAAGGCTAAAATCCTTTACATTGGCGGTAATTAAACAGGCTTGATGATTTCAGCTTCTTTTATTTTTGGAAGCAACTCCAAAACAGCATCTTGAATGATTTTATTTAGTTCATTAGCAAGTCTTTTTTTTACGAAAAATTTGTGTATTAACATTCCTACTGAACGAGATGGAATTGGAGTTTTAAACTCTAAAACATTCCTTTTATCCTCAATTGGAAAATCCAAGGAAGCCAAAAAAGGTATTATTGTCATTCCTTTATTAGACTTTGTAAACCGTAATAAACTATCCATAGAGCCAGACTCAAA
>JBLIBC010000209.1:0-5233 GCA_047632015.1 Glaciecola sp. | reverse complement strand
CTTTGTCAGATTGTGCGTGCAAATAAATTCCAGCGTTTAATGCACCGGACAAATGCCTGTCCAATAAAAATTCTTGACCGAAATTTTCCATTTGGTAAAATGCAGTTTTGATGTTGATGTCGTTCAGGTTCAATCGCCCTTCGAAAATTACCTTTTCTTTGGAAATTCCTATTATTCTCCCTTTTACGCTCATGTCACCTTCGCAAGAGTTAAAAAATACGGGGTTGAAACTAAGAACTTGGTTTGCTAATACCACACGTCCCTTAACGTCAGATGCATCAAATTTTCTGAAATTGAATTGTTTTATAGCAACCTCTAAGTTGAGGTTCAAGTTCCTTGGTAAGTTAAACCTGTAAGCTGTATCCGATTTTGAATTGTTTTCATCATCAATGAATTCTTCGAGGATTAACTTGTCTGCCGTAAGCTTTGCATCAATGCTTAAAGTTTCATCTTCTTTAAGGTAGTCATATAGATAGCCGTCTAAAGTGAATCTGCTGCTGTTAATTTTTCCTGAGAAATTATCCAAAAGGATTTTTTCATTATCAAAGTGAATTTTTCCATTGATGTTTGAAAACTGGTCGGTAATTTCTTTGGACAGGAAACTGAGGTTTTCCACACTAATATCACCTGTAGAGGTGAAGTTTTTGAAACTCGATGGTTTCTTTTTTAATAATTCACCAAATTCCCCTGCTATATCCGAGTTGAAAATCATTTTACCTGAGGAAACTTTTAGCTGGTCTTTTGAAATTTTATCTACTAAAAATGGTATATCGAGACTTCCTTCCATGTGAAGATTAGATTTTAGTTTTTTAATTCCTTTCACCGTACCGGATCCTTTTAGTTCACTTTCTCCCGTTTTTACTTTAAAATCTTTAATCGTGAAATTGGCATTGTTTAAATTGTTTAAATTTACCCAATTTAGGTCAGTTAAGATACCAACACCTTGTAAATGAAATTTCTCCGTAACTTGAATAAAAGCATTCTCAATTTTAAAACTTCCGGTAAGAGATGTAAGGCGTGAAGGAGTGTCTTTTATGACGCCTTTAGTTGACAGTTTACCTGTCATTTTATACTTGAGTAATTCTTTTTGAGATTTAGCATCAAGCAGTAGTAAGATGTGTTTGATGTCTCCGTTTTTGAGTTCAAAACTAGTAGTATTTAAGCCTTTTTCACGGTTGTAACTACCGTTAACTATTAGTGGAATTGTAATTATTTTTCCTTTTGAAAATGAGTACTTTATGATTTTGTCAGTTATTTCAATATCGACATTTCCTTTAATAGGAATATTTTCCACGGAGTACGAATTTGAGACCAGCTTATTTATTACTCCTTCCCATTTGCAATTAATCAATTTGTCTTTGGATAAGTTAACCTCAAACTTGCTGTTAAAAGAATGTGTTTTCAATTTAAAATCAATGCTTACATCTTCATAAAAAATTTTGGTATTTACTAAATTAACTTCTTCGATATTTAAGATTCCAGGAGCGCTTGTGTCGGCTTTTTCTTTGAATATTAAGTAGTTTACTTGTCCATTATTGTCAATGTATATATTAACGGTAGCATCCTCGATTGTAATTTCGTTGATGACCATCTCGTCCCTTATTAAGGACATTAAATTAAATGAGAGGTACAGTTTTTCAGCTTTAATAAAAGGACCATCACTTTTTTTAAGCCCTTGTACAGTGATGTTTTTAATTTCAACGGAGGCTTTTGGGAATTTGCTTAAAAATGAAAAGTTGATGTCTTTTATTTCAACAGGTCTGCTTAGTTTTTGATTTAATTCATTGATAACCATCGCTTCCATTTTGTCAGCGTAAAACATGGTGACTATTGCCCCTGCGCTAATAAACAACAGAAATGCTACTGTAGACCAAATTAATATTTTTTTAAAGATTCTCAAAGTCAGTATTTTCAGTTGTAGAAGGTGTAAAGCTTAGCTCAGGATTAACTATAGACTTAACTCAAATTTAGTTAAGAAAATTGTGAGTAGGAAAAGGAATTTCATTACAATTATACTTTTACAACCTTCAACTGGCTGTTTGACGAACTTGTGACAGTAACTTGGACGCCTGACTCGATGAAAGAGTGGGAGGAAATGGCATCGTATTGTTTTTCATCAATTACTATTTTACCAGCAGGTCGCATAGGAGTTGCTGTGATTCCAATTTTACCAATCAATGAGTCGAAAGGAATGTTGTTTTCCAGTGTTATTCTTTCGTTTTCTTGGGTTTTATTGAGAACGAATTTTTGCCCATAAGATCCCTTTTCTTGCAAAAATTTACTAGTTAAGTATATGGAAGAAAAAAGTCCTGAAGCGATGGCAACAACCACAATTGACAAGGCATATGAGAGGCGAGAAAAATCTGGAACAGTGAATCCGTAGTCAGTAGGTACTTGACCGATTAAACTGAATGCCAATCCTGCCACCACTAAAATTCCACCTCCAATTCCAGCTACGCCAAAGCCTGGAATTACAAATGTTTCCAACATTATAAGCAGCAGTCCTACGGATATTAAAATAATTTCAAAATGATCAACCAGTCCGTGCAAATAGTGCGGGGCAAAAAACAGGCATGCTGCAATTAGCGCAATTGCTCCAGGGAATCCAACACCCGGGGATTGAAATTCAAAGTACAGGCCGCCCATGATTAGCATTATTAAAATGCCGCTAACTGCTGGATTTATTAAAAACAAGATGATTTTCTCGAGCGCAGTTACTTTGTGTTCAATGATTTTGTAATCAACAATCCCTGCATGTTCCAGAGCTTCTTTGACTGATGAAACCTTTCCTTCACAATAATGGTGTTTAATAGCTTCGTCAACAGTAAATGTTATTAGTGTTTCGTTGTCTACGATGCTGTCCACCACCATTTTTGGATCAACCATGGCTTCTGCAATATCTGGGTTTCTGTTGTTTTCAATTGCTGTTGCTCTCATTTTTCCTCTAAAAAAAGATTGGTATTTTTCGGGTGCCACGTTCCCGTCTTGATCCACAACTGTCGCCGCTCCAATTGTTGATCCTGGTGACATGTATATGCTGTCACAGGCAATAGATATTAAAGCGCCTGCAGAGGCAGCGTTGTTTTCAATGAATACAAATACAGGGATGGTTGCATTTAAAATTTTTGATCTGATAGAATCTGCAAAATCAACACGACCTCCATAAGTATCCATGTGTAAAATGATGTAATCGGTTTTGAGTTTTTCAGCTTCGTCAATAGATAATTTAGTTTTTCGCCACGCCGGAGCATCAATTTCCTCGAGTATTTCAAAACTGTAAACTGTTTTTTGCTGAGAAAAAGACAAGCTGCAGGTTAATATGAGTGCTAAAAATACAGTGATTTTTTTCATGATTATTTGCGTATAAGTTTGACTTTGTTTTGCTCTATTTTGACTATCCTAGATGGTTTTTGAAATGTAGAGCTAATTTTTGTTTTCAGTACGAAATCTACTTTATTTATTAATTCATCGGTAAGGTCAAGGTAGTTAATTGCTGCTTTTTCACCACTTAAATTGGCCGACGTTGATACAAGAGGTTGGTCAACGGATTTGATCAGTTCTAAACACAGTTGATTTGATGTGATTCTAAACGCTAGGGAACTGTTGATTCCAGTTAATTCGGTAGGAAAGCCATTAACATGGTCAAGAATAACGGTAGTTGGTTCCTTTGAAAGTAGCATTTCTCTTTCTAAGGGGGAGATGTTTTTTTTATAACGTTCAATCATAGACATGTCGCTCACAAGAACTAACATAGCTCTATTAGGGTCTCTTTTTTTAACTTTGAACACTTGGTTAATTGAGTCGGAGTTCAAAGACAAGCAACCAATACCTAATATGGTTTCGGTAGGATATATAATGGTTCCTCCATTTTTTAATGTTTGAACTGCTTTTTGCACTGTTTGTTCCATTGTTGTTCGATTCTAAAAAATTACCTTAGCTATACAAAGTTAAATTATTATGGGTAGAATTTTAGCAATTGATTACGGAACAAAAAGAGTAGGAGTTGCTGAAACGGATGATTTACAAATAATTGCATCTCCATTGGATACTATTCATTCCACAAAAATTGTTGCTTTTATTCTTGAGTACGCTAAAAATCATGAGCTTGAGGCTGTGGTTATTGGTGAACCGAAAACGTTAAAAAATGAGGAAACGGATTCGTCTAAAGTTATTAATGAATTCGCGGTACATATAGGTAGGAAGTTGCCTGGTGTTCAAATAGACAGGGTGGATGAGAGGTTTACTTCAAAGTTGGCAAAGCAAGCTATTTCGATGTCTGGAATGGGTAAAAAGAAAAGGCAAAACAAGGGGTTGGTGGATGCAATAAGTGCCACTATTATTTTGCAATCGTACATGGAGCAAAAAAAATGACACTTTTAGAGTGCGTAAACTGCGGTTAACTCTTGTAAAATCGGGGAATAATGCTATTTTTGTAAGGTGATATTACCTATAGTTGCATACGGAGATAATGTACTCAGAGTGGAGTGCAAGGACATTAAAAAAGATCATCCAGATCTGGAGGATTTAATTAACAACATGTTTGATACTTTATACGAAGCTGAGGGCGTTGGTTTAGCTGCTCCTCAAATTGGTAAAGCTATCAGGTTGTTTATTGTGGATGCTGAACCATTTAAAGAGGATGAGCCTAAACTAAAGGACTTTAAAAAAGTTTTTATCAACGCACGAATTATTGAGGAGGATGGTGATGAGTGGGGATTCAAGGAGGGGTGTTTAAGTATTCCAGGCATTCGTGAAAATGTAAATCGTCAGCCAAAAGTAAAAATAAGCTACTATGATGAAAATTTTAATCATCACGAAGAGTCTTTTGAAGGACTTGCAGCAAGAGTAATACAGCATGAGTACGACCACATTGACGGTGTGCTTTTTATTGATAAAATTAATCCTATGAAAAAAAGGATGATTAAAGGAAAATTATCAGATATAACAAAAGGGAAAGTTCGAATTCATTATAGGATGAGGTTTCCCAAAAAATAAACTTTAGTATTCAATTAAAAAATCAATTATGAAAAAAGTAATGGTAGCCTTGATGGCAGTAGTTTTAGTTTCTTGTGGAGGTGTTTCAACAGGATTGGATTTGAAAAGCGAAAAGGAGTTAGTTGACGGTTTTCAAAAGTTAAATAGTTCGTTTACAAAATCGTTTGATGAAGATGGTGACAAGGATGCTTTGGCTGCTAGCTTGGATTCTTTGGTGTTGTATTTTGATTCAATGATT
>JBLIBC010000208.1:0-5233 GCA_047632015.1 Glaciecola sp. | reverse complement strand
TTGGAAAACCAGAGTCTAAGCAATTAAGAAGAGAAGAAAAAGTACCTTGTGTATTGTACGGTATTGATACTCCTGTGCATTTTTCGGCATCAATTAAAGATTTTAAAAAATTAGTTTACAGTCCAGATGCATACATGGTTAAATTGGAGGTAGACGGAAATACGTACGATGCAATTCTGCAAGACACTCAGTTTCACCCTGTGAGTGATAATTTAATTCATGCTGATTTCTTGGCAGTGTCTCAGAACAAGCCTGTGACGTTAAGAATCCCAGTGGCAACTTCAGGCAGTGCAGTTGGAGTTTTAAATGGAGGAAGATTGGTTGTGTCAATTAGAGCGGTTAGATTAAGAGCTGTACCTAATTTGTTACCAGATGTGATTAACGTTGATATTGCAAAACTAAAAATTGGTGATGCTATAAAAATTGGAGAATTAGATTTGCCAAAAGGTGTTGAAACTGTTGCTGATAATAACACAGTTGTAGTAGCTGTTAAAACAACAAGAGTAGCTGTTGAAGATGGAGTAGCGGGTGTAGAAGGTGAAGAAGGTGAAGAAGGAGCTGAGGGCGAAGAAGCAGCAACTGAAGAAAAAGCAGAAGCTTAATTTTACTGCCTTATGAAATACCTAATTGTAGGATTGGGAAACATAGGAAGTGAATACGAGGAAACTCGTCATAATATAGGTTTTAAAGTGTTGGATGCCTTTGCAAAGGCGTCCAACATTTTTTTTGCCCCAAACCGTTTGGGGGATGTCGTGATCACTAAACAACGTGGTAGAACTTTGGTGCTTTTGAAGCCTAGTACTTTCATGAACTTAAGTGGTAAGGCTGTCCAATATTGGATGCAAGCTGAAAAAATACCACTTGAAAATGTATTAATTATCACTGACGATTTGGCTTTGCCATTTGGTAAAATTAGAATCAGGGCAAAGGGAAGCGATGGTGGTCATAATGGAATAAAAAGCATCATTGAAACATTAGGGAATCAAAGTTTTCCACGTTTGAGATTTGGAATTTCTGACGAGTTTGTAAAAGGAAAACAAATATCCTATGTACTGGGAGAATGGTCGAAAGAGGAGCTGATTACTTTGGACGAAAGAATATCAATTTGTTGTGACGCCATAAAAAACTTCACGTTCAACCCGATAGGGAGAGTAATGAATGTGTTCAATTCTAAATAACCGTGCTGGGATTAAAATTATCTACCGATCCAAAATGGGCGAACATTGCTGAGGGAAACCTGGAAGAAATTTTAACAGATCATGCGTGGTGTGAGCAAAAGGCTGCCATGAATGCCATTTCATTAATCACTATAAACTCTGAAAAAACGGAGTTAGTTACTGAATTATTAAAAGTGGCTGTTGAAGAAATGGAGCATTTTCAGCAAGTCCATGATATTATTAAAGCGAGAGGATATCAATTTGGCAGAGAGCGAAAGGACGATTACGTTGGGGAACTGATGAAGTTTTCAAAAAAAGGAGGTAGTAGACAGTTTCAATTGGTTGAAAAATTATTATTTGCTGCTATGATTGAAGCAAGAAGTTGCGAGCGATTTAGGGTGCTAAGTGCAAACATCAAAGACAAAGAATTACAAAAGTTTTACAATGATTTGATGATAAGTGAAGCCAACCATTATACCATGTTTTTGAAGTTTGCAAAGCAATATGGTGAAGGGATTGATGTCGATAAGCGTTGGAAAGAATGGTTGGAAGGGGAAGCGAAAATTATAGCTAATTACGGTAACAAGGAACAGCTTCATGGGTGATGCCTTGGACAAAGTATTATTTATTGGTGCTGTGTGGCCCGAGCCAAAATCATCAGCAGGAGGGAGGCGTTTGATGCAGTTGTTGCATTTTTTTCAAGAAGCTAATTACCAGGTTCATTATTGCAGTTCGGCGAGTGAAACCGAATTCATGGAAGATATAGCCAGTGATGGAATTCAAACTTTTTCAGTAAAATTAAATTGTGATAGTTTTAATACTCAAATTGAATTATTACGACCTGACATAGTGGTGTTTGACAGGTTCGTGATGGAGGAGCAGTATGGTTGGAGAGTGGATGAGTCATGTCCAAATGCGCTAAAAATAATTGAAACCATCGATTTACACAGTTTGCGATTAGCTCGAAAGGAGCAATTAAAATCAGGAGGTGACTTAAAGGAGATTTTACTAAATAGTACAGTAGCAAAAAGGGAAATTGCGGCCATGTTGAGGTCAGACTTATCTTTGATGATAAGTGAGGCGGAAATGGATGTTTTACAATCTGTTTTTTCCTTTCCAGAGGAATTGCTCTTTTACCTACCTTTTGAAGTTGATTTATCAAAGGTCAATTTTGACAAATCGTTTGATGAAAAACAAGACTTCATAAGTATTGGTAATTTTAAACACGAGCCAAATTGGGATTCGGTACTGCACTTAAAAAAGGTAATTTTCCCATTGATAAAAAAGCAGTTACCAAAAGCTAAACTGAAAATTTATGGCTCTTATCCTGACGAGAAAGCATTCAATTTGAATAACGAAAAAGAGGGTTTTTATGTATTGGGTCGGGCAAATGATGCATTGGAAGTGATGGGTAAAGCAAGGGTGTGTCTTGCCCCACTGCGTTTTGGTGCGGGGATAAAAGGTAAGTTAATTGACACCATGATTTGTGGAACGCCAAGTGTCACGAGCACCATTGGCGTCGAAGGGATGAGAGGAGAACATGAATGGGCCGGTATAGTGGAGGATAATGATCTGAAGTTTGCTAATGCAGCGGTGAAATTATATACAGATGAGCCGTTTTGGAAAAGTGCCGTAAAGCGTGGAAAAACAATTTTAAAGGAACAATTCTCGGCAAAAGGAGCTCATGTGTTGTTGGATGAAAAAATTAAAGTGCTGGTAAAAAACAGGACAGGACATCGTCAAAGTAATTTTATGGGGGCCATGTTAAAACATCACACGATGCAAAGTACCAAGTTTATGTCAAGGTGGATTCAGGAGAAAAACAAAGAGTAATTACAAAATATTCAATTCCCGGTCACTGTTGAGGTTGTGATTGGTCAGTAGATTGTGCTTTATAAAAAAAGTAGTAAACCCACAATATTGCAGCAGTGCCGATGGTACTGAATATAACAGCATAAGTTTTTTGGGAGGCTAAATCAATTGTGTCTACATCAGGAATATCTGTAGCATTAAAGGCATAATACATGCCGAAAGCGGTTATTCCATTGTTTGCTGCGTGAATAAAGATAGGTATAAGTAAGTTTTTTGTCCAATAAAAAGTGTAGCCGAGGATAATGCCCAAAAAGAAGCGATAAAAAAAAGCTGTGATGTCTCCGTGAAAAGCTGAGAATATTAAGGCGCTAAAAAATATTGCGTTATGGATGTTGCCAAACCTTTTTACTAGGACTTTTTGTAGTCCCCCTCTGAAAAATAATTCTTCACCAACTGCTGGAACAATTGCAATGAATAAAAAAGAATACACTAGTTGTAATTTGGTTTCAGGTGCGATAATAGCGTAGCTGTAAATCATGTTACCGACTGTGTTGCTATCGGGGTCGAATCCAAAATAATTAAGTACTTGATTGATCTTTAGTATTTCATTTAGGCTAAGTGTGGCACTGATCAACGGAAGAGAGGTTGCGAGTAGTAATGGGGTCAAAAACAACAGTGCTATGTTGGTTTTTTTCCAGTCGAGCTTTCTGTTTTTTACATATAATTTTCTGAAAACTAATGCGGTGATTAAGAAGCATAATATGTTGTAGCAGATTTGTTGACTGTATACGTAATAGTAGTCAGCATCCGTTAGTTTAGTTTTAATGGTTTTGGCTCCTTGAATGACCCTGCTTTGAAGTGTGTTTAAGTCAAAAGATTCGTCATTCCCAAGTTTAATACTTTCTTCGTGTAGCGCTTTGAGGTTGTCAGGGTTAGCATCAAATAGGTATGCTAAACTTGGCGTGATCACGTAGGACACAACCACTACTGCAATCAAAAAAAACAAAAAAAGTTTAACTAAGTTATTCATGTATTAGCTATAATGCCTCGTAATTAGAAATCAAATGTGTTATTTTTGTTTTGATTAAGATGGCAAAGATAGGAAATATAGAGTTGGGAGATTTCCCATTGTTGTTAGCTCCAATGGAGGATGTGAGTGACCCTCCTTTTAGGGTTTTGTGTAAAAAGCATGGGGCTGATGTCATGTATACAGAATTCATTTCCAGTGAAGGATTAATAAGAGACGCTCATAAGAGTATTCAAAAGTTAGACATCTACGAATCCGAGCGACCTGTAGGTATCCAAATATTTGGAGGGAACTTGGACTCCATGATTCAAGCTACGGAAATAGTTGATGCTTCCAACCCGGATATCATTGACATTAATTACGGGTGTCCTGTAAAAAAGGTGGTTTGTAAAGGAGCTGGATCTGGCATTTTGCAAGACATTCCCAAAATGATGAAGTTGACAGAGGCAGTTGTAAGAGCAACCAACAAACCGGTCACGGTAAAAACTAGATTGGGTTGGGATGAGCATACAAAATACATTGTGGAAGTGGCTGAAAAACTTCAAGATATTGGAGTACAAGCTATTTCGATTCATGGTAGAACACGAAAGCAAATGTACAAAGGGGAAGCTGATTGGAGTTTGATAGGGGATGTAAAAAATAATCCTCGAATGCATATTCCTGTTTTTGGAAATGGTGACATTGACAGTCCTCAAAAAGCGGTAGAATATAAGAACAGGTATGGGGTTGATGGTGTGATGATAGGAAGAGCAGCAATAGGCTACCCTTGGATATTTAGGGAGATAAAACATTATATTAAAACAGGATCGTTACTTGATGGGCCAACCATTGAAGACAGGGTTGAAGCTGCAAGAACGCATTTATTAAAGTCCATAGAATGGAAAGGTGAGAAGCTTGGCGTTTTAGAAATGAGACGACATTATACCAATTATTTTAAAGGGCTTCCCGGGATAAAAGGCTACAGGTTAAAATTAGTGTCCACTGATGATGTTAAGGAGTTGTTGAATATATTGGTGGAGATTCAAACAGAATATCAAGGCTATTCAGTATTAAAAGCATAAACATGGGAGTGAGGTATTCAGCAATAAATTCATCGTTGTTTGTAAACAACAGAATTGCGCTGAAGAAGCTGATGATTAACAATGTTTCGGATAATACGTCGGGGATACTTGTGATTCACAGTCATGATTTGATGCCTAGAAACGGGGATTGCTATTTTCCTTTCAGGCAAGATTCC
>JBLIBC010000207.1:0-5257 GCA_047632015.1 Glaciecola sp. | reverse complement strand
GGTCAGTGCCTTGCCCTCCAACGGCATGTAATCGTAACTTGCCTGAATGCGGTAGTTCTAGATTACACTCCGTTAAATCAAGAACTACAAAACATAGCCCCTACAACGCAGGTTATCAAGTATAATGGAATCTTTAGGTAGAATAGCGGGGAATCAATAAAAATATAGAGAGAAATATTATTTCTCGTACCTTCAAAAAAAAAAACAATGCAAACCCATCATTTCTATGATAAGTAACACAATCAAAACATTTGCTCTACTCGTAATTATAGTGCTGTCGAGTTGCTCATCCTCAAAATCAGGCAATGGTTTGTCTGTCCAAAAAAGGAGGTATAACAAGGGCTGGCACTTCAACAGCAGTGGGAACCACAATAATATCAAAACAACAGATACAAAAGGCAAATTCAAGCGTCAGGAACTGGCGGCAAAAAAATCTTCCGAGGACGATTTGACTCCAAATAATGAACCATATGCGCTATCGTCAAATGAGAACCTTTCCTTTAAAGAAAAGGTTTTGAAAAAAGTCCTGTCCTCAAAGTTGAAGAAACTTATTAAAGAATATGAATTTACCCCTATTGCCGAATTAAGCAAGGTAAATGAAGAAAATCAACCTCCTAAAAATGGGGATGAAAAAAGTGATGAATATGGAGATCAAACAAATACTCTCGCGGTTGTAGCTGTAGTATTGACCCTTTTTATTCCTATCATACCCCTTATCATTGGAATAATAGCGCTTGCTCAAATAAAAAACAATCCTGGCAAGTATGATAAGACAAGTAAAATAATGGCAAAAATAGCAGTGATTTACGGCATAGTCACTATCCTACTTCTTGCCCTTATGCTCTGGTTGGTATATTCTATTTTTTCAAACGATTCATTTTATTAATTACTGTGTAAAATAAACACAGAGGGCGTTTAAATCGTGAACCTCCTTTCGAAATAGACAATAAGTGAATAACTCGAAAAAGTTATACCAGATGAAAACTCCTTGTAGATTGATAATGAAATATTACAACTGGTGTTTGTACAAACCTTAGGGTAATATTTAACATGAATCAACTAGAAACTAGACAGCTCCAACATGCCCATATATCAAGTTTTCATATATTTGAAAAATATAATTGGTTTATTTAAAATAAGGACAGGAATTATTTAATATCTAGTTTTAAAAAAAACATGGCATATATATCATTAGCAGAGAAAAACAGCTTAGTTTCTAAACTTATTGAATTAGCGAAAGCGGATGGAGTTGTATCCCCCTCTGAAGTAACGTACGTATTTTGGATAGCAAAAAAATTAGAAGTTTCTCAGACGGAGTTGCAAAGATTGTTTACTGACGCCGCTCCTCATTATGCTCCTATTACTATCAAAGACAGGGCGGTTGTTTTTCACAAATGCTTAAATATTGTAGTGCTTGATGGTATTGTATCCACTCCTGAAATTGACAAATGCTTGAAAATAGCAAAAGAACTAAAATTGCCTGAAGACAAAACTTTGGCTTTAATGGAGGATCTAAAAACAAATCCTACAGCCCGTGCTGAGGAAACGATTTTAGCTGTTTACTTGCAACAGTAGATACTAAGCAACAAATGGAAACAGACGTTATTTATATACATCAAATAGAGCTAGATACTAATTTACTCTTAACCTTTGGCTTTTTTTTTGGCAACCGAACCTGGTGAACACCCGACGAGGTACAACGAACTCCGGAGCGAAGCCGAACATCCGAGGAGGCACGACGAACAAGTGAGTACCTTTGAAATTAATTACGCTCGAACAACTGAACACAATTGAAAATAGACAGTAGTAAAGAAGAGAACACCTAGGAATAATTATATGTGAACAATTACATTTGACATTAAGTAAATGAGTAAACAAACAACAAAACTAACAGATCAAACTATTTTACCTCTCACCTGTTCTCGGTCAGGCACTTGTTGTTTTGGTAAAGATGTAATGCTTAATCCATGGGAATTATTACAGTTAAGTAAGGAAAAGAAAATTAGCCCAAGAGAATTTCGTGATTTGTACTGCGATTATGGAGGTATCCAATTGCGCTTTAATGGCAAAAAGGACAACAAGGAACAACAGGCTTGCAGTCAATATATTGATGACATTGGTTGCAGTGTCCACTTGGGTCGTCCACTTGCTTGCAGACTTTATCCTTTAGGTCGACAAATTCAGCATGACAAAGCGCATTACATGTATCAAGGAGACACATTTCCTTGTTTTACAGACTGCTCTGAAGTGCTACAATTACCTAAACTAACCGTAGGTGAATACATTAAAGGACAGGAAGCTAATCAATTTGAAAAGGCTCAAGATCAATATTTAGCCTTGATGCAAAATATTGCGGACATAGCTTTTGAATTACTTCTTGACACAGGATTGTCAAAGTCGGGCGATAAAACAACGTTAGCTTCTTGGAGGGAAATGGGATTAAAACTTCCTCAGGACCTAGCTAAAAGCATAGGTCAAGACTGGTTAGACTCCTTAATGATTCCGTTAATAACTGAAGACATTCCTGATCCAATTGTTTTTACTGAAAAGCACAATGAAATCCTCATGTTAAAAGCACAAGAGCAATTTGGACCCCTGCTTGTAAACGAAGAAAAAAGCTCATATCAAGAATTACATGAGGCCTCTGTTTTAATGTTAAGTGTGGCTTTACACCTTGCTAAAGCAATTGGTGCCCATCCAAAATCCATGTCTGAACTTTGGATTGAAACTGCAAAAAATCATGGTGCTCAGGAATAGTATAATTTGAAATAAAAAAAAGGGAAGAACATTATTTAAATAACGTTCTTCCCTTTTTTTACTAAGTTTTCAGAATTATTTTACAACAAACCTACTGTTGCTTATGCCCTCATTTGAATACACTTCAATGAAGTAAACACCAGAATGAAGTTTCTTCGAAACCACAACAGTATTGGCATTGTTAATTAATTGAGAATCAACAAGCCCTCCTTCGATGTTATACACATCCAACTTCCCTGAGGATATTACCTCGTCAAAGGAAACGGTGAAAGTTCCATTATTAGGATTAGGATAAATAGCGCTAGTCAAACTAGATGTTTCATCCGCTAAACCAGTAATCCGTGGATTACAAATAGGAACATCTGCTGTCACAGTTGAAAGAACTGTATTGGTAACAACAGCTGGATTGTAATCAAAATAAATATCTGCCTTATTTGTAATTGCTGTCCCTTCGGCAAGGTTTGACTTTTGTTTTACTTGAAAAACTACATAACCGTGGCTTTCAGGTTCGTGATTCAAGCTGTCCTTCAACCATATTTCATCGAAAGCAAAATGTATCACTGAATCATTAAGTAAGAATGTTTTAAGGATATTCGGATGGCTAGAACTGATAAGTTCAAAGCTGGAAGGATCCAAGTTTGCGTTTAAAGTATCCAGCACGTTAATGTTAATTGCTTCCGCGTTTCCTGTGTTTTGGAACCTAATTTTGTAGGTTAAAATATCCTCGTTTAAAACATACCCCTTATCACATGAACTTGGATGAACAGCAATGTCATTAGGGTCATAACCATTTATAATCGGTAAGCAGAAATACTTTTTCACTAAGGTATCTTGAACAAAATTCCTAGATGATTTTACTCCTAGTTCAAAACAAACTGTATCACCTATAGCAGCAAATACAGAAGTGTTTAAATTAACTGTTGAAGAAAAATCTGGATTCCCAAAGGATAAATTAGTAAATGTCCAAAACAAGGTATCACCCGAAATCCTGCTTGGATCTCCCCCTCCCAGCTCATACTTCACTAATGAATCTAGCACAAAGTACACCTCGCCGTCAGTTGATTCACATCCTCTGTTCATGGATAAAAATGAATTTGGTCTAGTAAATCCAGTTCTAAATTCCCTGTCGAAAAAAAATGCCTCTACCAAGTTAGGAGATTGATCTGGACGTGGAGCAACGTATACCGAAACTGTATCTGCACAATTTACATCACTCACAATTAAAGTGTAAAAACCTCCAGTATCAACTTGAACAGTGGAATCATTTACCATAGTTAATCCGTCTTGCCAATTAAAAGTATAATCCTCTGTCCCCCTATACCCTTTGGCTTTAATGGTCGCTGAGCTATTTTGACAATCTAAACCTTGTACAAGTTCAAAATCTGCCCTTAAAAAATTACATGAATCAGGAGTTAGTTTTCCTTCAGTACCAACCCTAACCGCTTTAACCGTGAACAAAGCTCCCGGAGTACCTGATCTAAATCCTAAAGATTGAATTTTATTCCTTCCAGCCCAGCTATTCCACAAGTTAGGGTCTGAGCCTTCAAAATTTACATAATAAGTTCTAAGTTGATTCGCCGAACCAGTAGTTATAGTTCCATCAATCCCCAGCCCACTGCCAGTGTTGTATGTTGATGTAACAGGAGACCACTGTCCTACACCGCCTAAATAAACTTTAAACTCAGCATTATCTACACTGGCAATTAAGTCAATTTCTAAAAACCCGGTTCCTTGACTACTTAAATTTATCTCTCTATTTGTATTGAAAAGGCTTGTGCAATTTGCCGACTCACCACTTCCTTCAACAGCTGGAAAAGGGAACCAAATTGCATGATTCCAATTTAATGACTCAAAACTAACGACTGACTGAAGCTCAAGGCCGTTAGATGTTAAACATGCAACGTTATCCACAAACGTTTCCCCCCACGCCATTACGTTTCCATTGTTTGGAAGTCCAACATCTACCAAACATTGAGATGAAGCGTCTAAAAAGTCTAATTTAAAACCATCGCCTGAAGCATTTAATTGGGCAAAGGAATTAATAGATATCAATAAAGCAAGTGACAGTAATATTCTTTTCATGATTATTTCTTTTGCATAAAAATAGCTGATTTATCCACAACAACGAGTCTATGTCCACAGTTATAATAACCTTAATAATTAAAGATATATCACCAACTGCAGCCAACAGCTATTATCTAAAGTGGTTCAGCAACTAAAAAAAGACAAAAGCAAAGTTAAAAGCCATGCTAGTTATTAGAAGGTTTACATAAAAATGAATTGACAACTCTCCATTTACTAGCAATACATGAAGTGGTAGTAAATGGAGAGCAAGTACTTACAGCAAAATTAAAAAGATGACAGCCGAGTAGGCACGGTGAACAAATGAACACCTTTAAGAAATAGAATAATAGGTGAACAGCCGAGGAGGAACGACGAACAAGTGAACACCTTTAAGAAATAGAATAATAGGTGAACAACCTGGCCAGAAATCAATTAG
>JBLIBC010000206.1:0-5258 GCA_047632015.1 Glaciecola sp. | reverse complement strand
ACAACGCGATGTAGGGAGTAATGTAAAAACCTTTCAATATAAAATCAGCGACAAACCCAGCCAATAACAAATAGGAATGCAACAAGTTTATTTTTTGCAATTTTGAATATTTCATCGAATGTTTATTCCATTTGGTAAATACTCTATCGCACTTTTCTTAATTCCATATTCGTTTTGAAACGCTATTAAAAACATGGTTAAGAATGATTCATGCTTGATTCCATTTCCTGTTTGTGGGGTCGCTCCATCAACAAACCCATGTTTTTCAAACTCCGCCACAAAGTTTTTGTTTTTGCTAATGATGTGCATTGGAGTTTCAAAATCATCCGAAGCACTAGTTAACAAGGGAGGTTGATGATCTCCAAACAGTACATAAATTGCATTAGTATCCCTGTTTGTCCTGATAAAATCACTTAGCATTTTCAGTTCATATTCCATCGCCTTATGGTAGTTGCTAAAAGTAGGATTTACCAACAAATTAGCTCCATCAATTTCTGACCGTTCTGAATTATTCAGCCCTTTCCAATCCGTTTCGAAATCAGGTGTAAGGAAAGGATTGTGGGAACTAACAGTCAAAAAAAACAAAGTCTTGGGAGTGTCTGTTTTTTGCATCATCTCCTTAGTGTAATGCAATGCGTATTGGTCAGGCACAGCTGGACCAAAACCAAACAACTCTCCATCATAGGCAAGGTCTTCGTACTTAACCCATTCGTCAACCCTATAAAAACTCTTGTATTTCTCCCATGGAATAACAATCTTGCCTGATTTAAAAAGTGGCACAAGCCTGTAATTTGAATAACCTTGGCTGCCTAGCACCTTAAACAAATCAGTGTATTCATCCAGCTTTCTATTTTCCAGCAAAGCATTGTACGTTCCTTGGTTTTTAAAATTAAAACCAAAGCTAAAGTTTGAATAAGCAATCCAGGATAACCCTCCCGTGACAGGTGATTCTGAATAATTACTAGAAAGCGAATACGAAGCTTTACTTAGCTCATCCTTAAAGCGTTTCAAACTTTCTTTGGATTTACGTTTCAAACTATCGTGCGTTAACCATATTTTCCCATACGATTCAATAGATATGAAATACAAATTGGGTTTTGAAACCAAGGAGTCAAGTTTATAATGATACTGAGAAACTAAATTGTCTGCCGAAAAGTTTTTAAGCGAAGCTTGCGCTTCCTTTGATGCTAAGATGTTTTTTGTAATGAACAGACTTTGGTATTGCATCGTGTTCCTACTGTCAAGTTTCACACCGAATTTCACATTCACTAAGCAGAGCAAGAACAACCACCCAAGAAGGACTTTTGACACCACATTAAACTTTACTTTACTCAGTAAAAGCAGTAGTGTTTTTAGTAAAAAAAACAGCACTACTATTACTAACAAAATACCAAATATATACAACATGAACGAAAAACTAAACCCCTGATACACAATCATGAATCCGGTTTTCAAAACACTCCAATCATTGTACAGCATAGGAACTACTCCATACAAGCTTTGAAAAATGGCACTGTAAATTTGGGAGAACAAAAAAAGCACGTAAAATACGCCTACAAAGATATAAGTGTATTTAAACCCAGCTTTTCTTTGCACTAAAGCTCCTATAAAAAGGACTATTATAAAATCAACACTCAATCTAAAAACATCCAAGTTTTCCCGGATAAAAATCAGCTTAAGATAAGAATATAGGTTTCCTGATTCAGCCTCACTTACTGATGGAAAGAAACTACTCTCATTAATATTTAATACGTAAAATGGTAAAAATAACAAGCCGTTCAACAGGGCAAATAAGCCCCAGAATTTCCCGTTTAAAAATCTGCTAGTAGTATTTTTTTCCACTTTAATGATACATGATTACTTTACAAAAGTGCTCATTTTTTTTGACTGTGTTTCCCAAGACAAAAAAGATAGATTGTTATTTTTAGCTTCCAACTTTAATCCTTGATATGCTTTTCCTCTTGACGCCATCTCATTTAATACTAACGACCAAGCAGCAACACTGTTGTCGATGTATCTAATCCCTTTTACTCCAAATCGATTTTTCATACCTAAAACGTCATTTGTTAACACTGGGATTTGATGGGATAAGCATTCTTGAATTGCCATTCCGTACGATTCATAAGTTGTTGGAAATACTGCTAATGATGCACTGTTCATGAAGTCATGCTTTTCTTTTTCATCAACTTCTCCCACTAAATTTATGTCATTAGAATGAGTGCCATTTGCTACTAGTGATCGTAATTTTTTAAAATACGCATGATCCACAACAGGACCTAACCTGTTTAATACAAAAGGAAACTTCAAATTCTCGCAAGAAGCAAGCAACAATTCATCGCCTTTTCGGGGAATGAAGCTACCTATTCCCAATATCTGAAAATCATCATTATTATTATTTTCGGATCGAATACTTTTTTTAAAAAATCCCGGCTCAATTAAAATTACAGGAGTATTTGTTTTTGACTGGACGAACTCCGCCACTTCTTGTCCTGTTACCACAATACCTTCTGCCTTGTTCCAAAACTCTATTTCCTTTTCCTCATTCCCATTCAAGCTTGCATCCAGTGCCAATGGATGATGAACAAGCAGGTAATGTTTTTGATTAACATCTCCAGGCTCAAGGTTATGCAAACCCCATGCGTCGATCAACAATGCATCATGTGAGTCTTGTAAACAAGCTTTAAAGTCCGTCAATTCCTGTTCATAGCAAAGCTGAACACTATCATTATCTCTTGCAATAGCGCGGTTATAAATGTGTCCGCCTGACACTTCATTTTCTTTCCCTAAAATTGCAAAGTCGATTTTCATTTTATCCTTTTGAATAAACTATTGCCTTGTACTTCATTTGTCCTTTAGCGTAGTAATAGTCTAATATGAAGCCACCTAAGAAGATACTTAATACACTTCTCACTCTTTCAATTGGTAGTAAATAATCCAAGGTGTTCATAACATGAAACTTCAGCTTCAAAAACATACTACTTGGTTTTCGAACCCTGTCTGTAAAGTCAATCACCTCTTTTTTATGTAGCCCTTTCAAATTAAATTCTTGTTCAAAGTCTGCAACGGAATAGATTTGCTTTACCATCCAATATTTTTTGAATTTATCAGCATAGCTCAGCTTAGCGACTTCTGAAGAAAGAAAATCCTCCACAATGATAATTTCACCACCCTCATTTAATGAATCAACTAAATTATGTATTGTGTTTTTTAAATCGTGTACATGCTTAACAGACTCCACTGCAATGATGACATCGTACTTTTCCTTACTAGCCGCAGTCATGTTTTGCAAGGCGAATTTACAATTGCTCAAGTTTAATTTTGAAGCAAAGCTATTAGCTGTTTCCAATTCCTGCTCGCTTAATGTAATTCCAACGACTTGACAGTTTTCCTGTTTTGCAATTGCCATAGATGTTGCGCCCACTCCACATCCCGCATCTAGCAATGATGCGACTTTAGTAAAGTCAATGTAATTTAATAGCCAGTCATTGATATCTTGAAATTCACTTGTTTCAGAAATTGATAAATCATTAAACCTTTTATGAATTGGATAGGCAACCTCTCCCCCATTTTTAGACACTTTATGATGATATCCGTGCAGGGAATTATATAAGTCGCCAATTGATTTCATTGTAACTACTTTACTTTTTTTTGGTCATTATAAATATGAATTCAAAAGTGTTTTTTAATGGAATAGGCGTGTTTCTTAATTTGTAATAATCTAGGAAAATACCACCTGTCATCCACCGCACCCATTTAATCCATGGCCAACTGTCCTTTTTTACATCTTCCACATGAAAACCAGCTTTCTCAAAAGTAGCAGTCCATTCACTTAAACTTTTTGCTCCTTGATGCCCTTCGTGGTTTTCCAATTTAAACATGCGCTTAATATTCCACAACAAGGTATTCGAATTCCTAACCATGAAACAAAATTTACCATCAGGGGCAATTACACGCAACTGTTCTTTTAGCACCTGCTCTAAGTTAATCATTCGCTCCAAAGACCCTAAACAAGTTATGTAGTCAAAAGTATCATTCTCAAAAGGTAATTGTTCCGCATTAGCTTCTTGTACTACAGCTGTTTTGACAAGCTCTCTCGCCATTTCTACACCAGTAGGAGTGATATCCACCCCATGTGGTTTCAAACCATTTTCCTCTGCGACCTTTAGCATTAATCCTGGACCGCAAGCTACGTCCAAGAACTTTTTACCTTTTTGAATATCCAGTGCAGTAATAAAACACTTATAGGAACTTTTTGGACGCAGGTACCGGTACCCTTTCGTCTTATAGGTTGTGTCAAACCAATTTTTAACCCTTTCTTGATCGTTATGCGTTCCCATTATTAATTTTTTATCCGCGCATAAATGTCTCCAGAATTAGATTCATTAAACGCTCTTATGTTTTTTTCCAACTCTTCAACTGATACCCAATCCTCGTTTTGCATTTTTAAACTCTCTCCTACTGACCAATTGAATTCGTAATTTCCCAACTCATCCACTTTGTTTAAGCATGCCATAGCGCTTTCCTTTTCCTCACTGTAAAACTCAAATGACAACACTGGAATAGGCGACGTTAATCCTTTTAATACTTCAAATTCGTGTCCTTCCACATCAATTTTACAAAACCTGGGCATGCCGTATGTGGTTATCATTTCATCCAAAGTAGTAATGTCCACCATCAGGTTTTCATCGTAAACTTTACCTGGTAACTTGCTAACTACAATGTCTTTCCATTTGTTTGAAAAAGTACTTATCGTTGGATACAAGGACGAAATCATCAAAGGCATTTCTCCTTTTTTACTTCCTACTCCTTTATTAATTAAAGTGAAGTTTGAATTTGCTTTAAACCGGTTTTGTAAATACAAAACAAAATACGGTTGAGGCTCAAACGCCACTACTTTTGCATTCAATTTCAACCAAGCATTACTCCTGTTTCCGGTGTGACAACCCACATCAAAGCACAAATCACCAGATTTTACAAACTGGCTGTAAAATTGCTTTAACCTGCTGTTTGCAAATGGCTTTAAATCATAAATTAATTTACTTTTTAAAAACCCTATTTTTTTTTTAAACTGGCTCAATCGTAAAAGTTTAATCCTTCAGTATTTAACTTGAATAACTTGCCCATGCAACATGTGATTCCCCTAACACAATTTCCAAAGTCCCATTGAATTCATTATCAATTTTACTCATCAATTTATCGTGAATGTATTTTGCAATAAATTCAGTGGTTGTTACTTTTCCTTCAAAATGGGGTAATTC
>JBLIBC010000205.1:0-5269 GCA_047632015.1 Glaciecola sp. | reverse complement strand
GTCGAAATTCCGGCAACGGTGATCATGCCGTTCCGGATTATTTTGACCAATCTGTTTGTTTATTCAAAAATCAATAATTCCTAACTATATCAATAGGTGTAGCGGGAATTGATAAATGGTTTTCGCTGGTCACTTTAAACAGGAACAGGGTGGTCTGTGTCACCAGTTTTTCCACCTTAGCTTCTTCTTTTCGTATACTAGCATTCTTTAAAACACCTTCCTGAGTAATGTTATTCTTACCTAACTCAACCCCTTTTTCTTTCAAAACCGCCAATGCCTTTTTTTTATCCTGGCTTATTCTTTCAGCTTCAGCCAGGATAGCCATAATTCCTATGGTCAAATTATTTGCATCAGGCATATCACAGCAAACAATAGGAACTTTGGACTCCATCAGCTGCAGGGTAAACTTTGCGTTCCTGGACAAACGATCCAATCGAGCAATTAGCAATTTACTGTTGTTCTCCCTACAAAGCTCCAGAGCTTTTCTTAACTCCTTCCTGTCTACTTTCCGTCCACTCTCCTTTTCTGTGAACTCATCAGTAATCTCATCCCCCTTTTTTTATAATGGAATAAGCCGTCTTTCTTTGAGCTTCGATACCGTGATGCTGATCCTTTGTAGAAGTTCTTGTGTAAAGAATGTAATCCATTGTATAAATATATCACTTATTAAGTGACTATTTAATGTCCGGTAAACGTTTCTTATTGTAGGCCTTCAGTCAATAGTGAACTTTATGTTATGCGTAAAATAAGAATTGAAAAACAATTTTTTGAAATGTTTGCTATTTTGGTTTTGAACTCATTGTAATTAGGTATTTCAGTATAGCTTTCTCATCTTCCTTACTAATTTCAATTTCCTTTTTAAAAGCCTTTTTTACCATTTTTGGAACAATCTTTTTCCATTTTTTCTCCGACTCCCTACGTGGATTTTTTAAGCCATGACAACCTTGACATTTTAATTCATACAACTTCTTCCCCTCTTTTAACTCTATTAAGGTGTAATTTGGATACAAAATATTTACCCTGTCAATATCTGTCTGAGATGGTGTGGACAAAATTACTGCTTTACAAGCAACCATTAACAAGATAACTACGGCTATTATGATGTGTTTTTTCATATTTATGTTCCTTTGTATTAAATTTTGATTTGATATTGCAAGAATACTTAAAAATTAAGTTTTGGGGCTGATTAAACTCCAATAATCTTGTCATACAATGAGGTGAAAATCAATTGTAAATTGCTACAAATTCAATCAGTTCAGTCATGATCACACTAAAATTAAAAGTATATTAGCATAAGTTAAAGTGATAAAAAACCTCAAATGCAACTCATCACACAAATAACTGCTTTAGTTTAAATTATTATGTTAGAAAAATTCCTTTCTGAAATTTTCAATATAGCTTCATTACCTTTTTCAATGTTGCTTGGACCCAGTAAAAGGTTGTTTTACCCATTTCTCGTTTCGGCCTTTTCTATAAGCTTCGTGGTATTTATTATTGAAAAAAGAAAAGGGAACTTTTTGAATTATGTTTTCAATAAAAAAGTATGGCTGAGCAAGTCCACATGGGTTGACTGTTGTTTGATATTTTTTAACGCCTTCATAAAAGTGTTAATAATTGCCCCTCTCTTTTTTATAAGTATTTACGTTGCACAAGACGTGAGCGACTTGAGTTATCGTTTCTTAGGGGCTCCAACAGCCAATTATAGTGCTATGACATTTGTTATTTTGTATACTGTGTCACTTGTTATATTTAAAGATTTCACCACTTATGTAGTACATTATTTAATGCATAAAATTGCTTTCCTTTGGGAATTTCACAAAGTTCATCATTCCGCAACCCGGCTTACTCCGCTTACTCAATACAGAATTCACCCTGTAGAATTGATCATAAACAACTTTGTATCATTACTTGTAATTGGATTAATTACTGGCATTTTTAATTACTTGACTCAAGGCAGCATCAAAGTATATGAAGTCCTTGGTGCAAATGTGCTGCTGTTAATTTTTAATTTTTTGGGTTCCAATCTCAGGCATTCTCATGTAAAATTTAAATATCCTGAATTTTTGGAATCCACATTCATTAGTCCTTATCAACATCAAATTCACCACAGTGACAACCCTAAATTTTTTAATAAAAACATGGGGTCTGTTTTTGCAATTTGGGATAGCTTATTTGGAACATTGGCAAAATCAAAAGAAATATCAAATATTAAATTTGGTCTTGGAAAAGTTGATAATGAAATAATGAAAGGCCCCCTAAATAATCTGATAGGGCCATTTAAAGCTTTATTTAACAAGCTTTTTTCAAAGTAAATCCCGTAATTTATTTGTATTAATTGTGCCCACTTCGATGTGACAATTCATTGTGAAAACACAAATACCACTTTTATGGTATTGTAATCTGCCTGCTATAAATATACTTTTGTATCGCTAGCAAAATAAAAATTAAACAAACTTATTCAAAGCAAATTAAAATGAAATTACCAAAATTACAACTAACTGTCCTCGTCTTTTTGATTGGCGCAATAGCAATTACTCCTTCTTGCAAAAGAAAAGGATGTACAGATTCAGCAGCTGCAAATTATGATGAAAACGCTGATAAAGAAGATGAAGATAATCCTTGTACTTATGCTGCCATAATAGATACTTCTGGAACAGTTGACACAACAAGCAACAACACTCCTACTTATTCAGTTCCAGCAACGTATACTTTTTCTGATGCATCTGGAAACAACACTGTTTCATTTTCGGGTCAACAACAAAGGTTGGACATGTTAAGTGAAATGGCTACTTATATGAAAACAGGAAACACAGCTGGGACTGCAGTTTCTGCATCCACATTAAAAAGCATGTATTCAAATTCAGGTTACACTTGGGCTGATGCAAGTTCTCTAGGGATGACTGGATCGAGTAAGCAACTAAAAAGTAAAACAGCTGAAAACGACTTAGGGATTCAAGCTCAATTTGAAGCTTTCATGGACTCAATAGGAGTAATAAGTGGAAACACAATTGCTGGTCAAGAAAACGGTACCGGAGGAACTAGTGGAGTTTATGCTAACGATGGTGTTAAAGGACCGTATTTAATGTCAGGAAATGGAATTGAATACATGCAACTTATTGAAAAAGGGTTAATGTGTGCTGTTTTCATGAACCAAATGACAATTAATTATTTAAGCGGAATTACATCTGACGATAATACTACTGCCAGTGATGCAGGTGCAGGTAAGTATTACACAGGTATGGAGCATCACTGGGATGAAGCATACGGATATTTTACTTCTGAGACCGATTACCCTTCAACAGGTACTGACAGATTTTGGGGTAAATATGCAAACAAAAGAGAGTCTGTTTTAGGTAGTGCTACAAAAATTACAACTGCTTTTAAAACAGGTAGAGCTGCTATTTCAAACACTGATTATACAGTTCGAGATGCACAAGTTGTTATCATCAGAACTGAAATCGAAAAGGTATGTGCTGGGACAGCTATTCACTACTTGAATCTGTCTAAAGCTAACATATCAAACTCAACAGCAAGAAACCACATGTTATCAGAAGCTTGGGCTTTTGTAAACGGATTAAGGTTTGGATACAATTCCTTAAACGGTGTGAGTATATCAGCTGCTGAAATAGATCAAGTATTAGCTTTAATTGGAACTGATTTCAATGCCGTATCAATAACAGGCATTCAAAGTGCTATCGACCTACTTGCAAGCAAAGTAGGATTAGATGGTGTGAAATCAACTTTGTAATCATTGATATAATCCTCAAAAAAGACAACAAAAACTAATACCCATGAAACAAATACTGAATTTAATGCTTGTGTTTACATTACTGTTAGGTTCAGTATTTGTATCATGTGAAAAAAAGAAAAAAATTGAAACTGAGCAAGAGCTGGCTGTTACTTATGATCGTAAAGTCCTATTAACAAACTTAAGCTCGGCATACATAATTCCTTCTTATAAAGTATTTAATGACAACATTAAATCCCTTGAGCAGAAAAAGAACTCTTTCATTCAATCGCCCTCAACTACCTCTCTGGAAGGATTGAGGAGTGCTTGGAATAAAGCACTACTTAGCTGGCAGGAAATAGCTTTCTTAGAGTTTGGACCTGCTGCGGATATCAGTTTAAGAGCACAAACTAACGTGTATCCGGTTGACACCTCCCTAATAAACAGTAATATAAGTAGGGGAGGATACAATTTAGCAATTGCAAATAATTTTAACGCTAAAGGATTGCAAGCTCTTGATTACTTGTTGTATTCTGAATCTGATGATTCAAAGGCTGTAGATTTTGTAGCTACTAGTGAAGTTGCAAGTTACGTTACAGCAGTGATTGCAGATTTGAAATCAAACAGTCAATATGTAACGGATAAGTGGACAAGTTATTCAATTGAATTCATAGCTAACTCCGAAAATAACGCGGATGGTAGCTCGGTAAGTATTGTTGTAAATACCATAACAAATCATTATGAGGCTTTCATAAGAAGAGGTAAAATTGGAATTCCCTCTGGTGTTTTTAATGGATTTTCTAAGCAAGAAATGCCTGGACATGTAGAAGCTTTGTACTCACACAAATCAATTGAAAATGCTCTTCGATCAATGGAAGCTTTTGAAAATTTTTTCAATGGGATTAATTATGTGAAATCATCTAATGGAGAAGGCCTTAGTGACTATTTGGTGTTTACCGAAACAAAGAAAGACGGACAATTACTTGCTACAGTTATTCAAAATCAAATAAATTCAATTAAGTCGTCGATTTTAATTTTAAATGAACCCTTTGACAATGAAGTTGTCGTGAATAAAACCAAGGTGAGTGATTGTTATCAAGAAATGCAAAAATTAGTTTCACTGCTCAAAGTTGATCTTACAGCTTCCCTAGGAGTCCTTGTTAATTATCAAGACAGCGATGGTGATTAAGCAGATACAAACCATAATAATATTAATACTAGCACTCCCCTTGTTTTCATACTCGCAAAACAAGGGGATCTTGCTCTTTGAACTAACGGATTCATCATCCGGTAATCACCTTCCTTATACGCAAGTAGTCATTGAAGGAACAAACCTTTCAGGAAGTACCGATTATTATGGCACTTTTGTTTCAGACTCCTTGAGCTTTGGGACGTATGATATAAATATTGGGGGCTTCGACTATCACAACCTTAAAATAAAGGTAAATCTTCATCAAAGAAAACAATTGTTTAAAATAAAACTCACCTCAAAGAACGTTGAATTACATGAAGTGAAAATAGTAAACAAAGGCAAGGAAGATT
>JBLIBC010000204.1:0-5308 GCA_047632015.1 Glaciecola sp. | reverse complement strand
GGTCGTTGCACATTCATATTGACGAGTATTACAATCAAATTGACATCGATAAAAAGCACTATCCAGTGTACCGTCAAGTAATTAACGCTGCTGCCGATTTTAATAAAAAAGTGTTGATTTTAAAGAGAATTTAGTTTGGTACTATCCTTTAATATAACATCAATAAAATGTTATAGGTGTATTGTTACTCAATGACTGCACTTACTTTGTTAGGAAAGTCTAATCCTTTACACACCTTACTGACCCTCCGAACCTTTTGTCGACTTCAAAGTTACCTACCCCTTCACTGATGTATGACATTGAAAAGATTCTGGGATCATCATCAACTCCCCAGAAGTAGGCGAAAAATCTTTGGTTGGTGAATTCACCAATCTCGGTTCGTGCACCTTGTGGCAGGGCTGTAAATTGACTTTCATTGGTAGCAAGTTCTTGATTAGGAGCATTCCATACAACTGTGTCCTTTAACGCTATACCAGCTCTTGATTCACCATTCATACATTGTACTAAATCATCCCAATCTGATTTTGTAGAAACATGCCATCCTTGAGGACACATGTTCCTACTGTCCGTTATGGCATTAAAATTATATAGTTTTCCGTATGAAAGAGATTCTTGTCTAGTACTGTCATTGTTGTAGTATGCATAACCTGCATTGCTAGTAACTTGCCAAAGAGAATCGGTGATAACCTGTTCGATGCTGTCTCCATTGGCAAATAAACTGGTGTTTAAATTTTCGGCCATCCATTGTTGACCTTCAAAAATTACAGTTGGGTAAACATGCCCTTCGATATCGGTAACAGTGGAAGTGACTGGGTTGCTTAAATCACAAGTTTCTTTTTCGCATGAGATACTAATTGTGATCATCGCAAAAGCGACGAGTCCAAGTAAGGTTTTATGTGAAAGAATTGATTTCACTTTTAATCGTTTATTTTTCACCTACTTTATGTCTGACTACTTCCGCCTCAAGGTAAAATATAGTTTGTTCAGCAATGTTTTTTGTTAAATCTCCAACTCTTTCAAGCTTCCTTAAGGCAGAAAACAAAAACAATGATTGTCTAGAAAAGCTGGGGTTTTGTCCAACGTATTCCCCTATGATATCAGATGATTTTTTTAGGATGTCGTTAAGAATCAAATCCTTTTTGAACACTTTCCTTACTTTATTAGTGTCGTTTTCATTGAATCCCACAGTAACGTCTTCCATCATGTCGATCGCTACTTCAAACATTTTGTCCAATTCAATTATATTGGTTAATTCAGTATTAAAAGGCTCATCATTGGCAAGCACGTATTTTGCTAATCCTGCCGCGTGGTCACCAATTCTTTCTAATTCCGAATTGATTTTTAACATAGCTAATACAAATCGTAAATCAGTTGCCACTGGATTCCACAATGCAAACATGTTTTCACAATCTCTGTCTATGCTTAATTCCATCGCATTCATCCTGTTTTCACGGTGAATGACTTCTTGGGACAAGTCGCTGTCTAGGTTTTGAATCGCTTTATGTGATTTTTGCAACTGTTTTGTAGCAAGTTTCATCATGTCGATGATTGCTCCTTTTAATTGACTTAATTCTGTTTCTAATTGACTCATGTTGTTGTTATTTATCCGAATCTACCTGTGATGTAGTTTTCGGTTCGTTCGTTTTCTGGCTTGGTGAAAATGTCTTTTGTTTTTCCTACTTCAATCATTTCACCCATGTAAAAGAAAGCAGTGTAATCACTTACACGACTAGCTTGCTGCATGTTATGTGTCACCATTACAATGGTGTAGTTTTCTTTTAACTCAAAAACTAATTCTTCTATTTTTGCTGTTGCAATTGGATCTAGCGCTGAGGTTGGTTCATCCATTAAAATAACACTTGGTTCAACAGCTAAAGTTCTTGCGATACATACTCTTTGTTGTTGCCCCCCTGATAGTGCAAGAGCTGATTTATTCAAATCGTCTTTAACTTCGTCAAACAATGCCACTTGTTTTAACGAAGTAATTACCCTTTCCTCAATGAAGTTTTTATCCTTTATGCCTTGTATTTTTAACCCGTAAGCTACGTTGTCAAATATTGATTTTGGAAATGGGTTAGGCTTTTGAAAAACCATGCCTATTTCTTTTCTTAAATCCTCGATGATTAATTTATCATCGTAAATGTTTTTACCGTCAAATAAAATGTCGCCATTCATCGAAAAACCGTCAATGTAATCGTTCATTCTATTAAATAAACGCAAAAAGGTAGATTTCCCACAGCCACTGGGCCCTATGAAAGCTGTCACAGAGTTTTCATACATGGACAAGTTGATGTTTTTCAGGGCTTTAAAATGTGAGTAAAACACATCGATGTTGGAAGCCTGAAGTTTTATCTTTTTGGTAGGTTCAGTATTTTCTTGAGATAGTTCCATAATTAAGGTTTACCATTTAACTTTTTTCTGCCATTTGTTTCTGAAATAAACAGCAATTCCATTCATTAAAAAAGTGATGGCTAATAGTACAATAATTGCCGCACTGGCATTGATTGAAAATCCGTGTTGAGGTCTTGATACCCAATTAAAAATTTGAATTGGCATGACCGTAAATTCGTCCATTGGTGAAGAAGGAGCAAATGGAACATAAGCCAATGCACCTACTACAATTAGCGGAGCTGTTTCACCCACAGCCCTAGATAAGGCAAGTATTACCCCCGTTAGAATTCCACCAAAAGAGGAGGGTAAAACTTGATTCCAGATCGTTTGCCATTTCGTAGCACCCATTGCAAATGAGGCTTCTTTTATGGATTTCGGAACAGCTTTAATAGCTTCACGAGTAGCTACAATGATGATAGGCAATATTAACAATGATAAAGTCATTGCACCTGCTAGGACACTTCCTCCCAATCCAAAAATTCTGACAAATACTTCCAGTCCGAGAAGTCCGTAAATGATAGAAGGTACACCTGCGAGGTTTGAAATATTGATTTCAAGGATGCGGTTTAAGCGTGTCTTACCTCCATACTCCTCCAAGTAAATAGCACTGGCAACACCCAATGGGAAGGCTATGCTGGCAGTTAAAAACAATATCCAAACAGAGCCCATCATGGCGGTGTAAATTCCTGCTTTTCCAGGTCTTCTGGAAGGTAAGTTGGTTATGAAGTCCCAGTCAATTCTACCAATTCCTTCCACCACGATGTTGCCAATGAACACGGTAAGTAACACCAACCCCATGACAGTACAAGTCATGCCCCAATATTGGAACACTTTGTCTTTGATTCTGTTGCTGTTGTTAGTCTTCATTTATGAATGTCGTTACTCGTATTTTTCTTGGTATTTTTTCTTGATGTAAAAGCTGATGTTATTCAAAATAAAGGTGAAAATAAACAAGGTGATACCTGCTGCGAATATCGTTTTGTATTCCAAGGAGCCATGAGGAACATCACCTAAACTCACTTGAACAATGTACGCTGTAATGGTTTCAATAGGAACTGTCGGATCAAAGGTTAAGTTTGGTTGCTGACCTGCTGCTATGGCCACAATCATTGTTTCACCGATGGCCCTTGAAATAGCTAATATTACCGAAACGACAATGCCCGATGAAGCCGCAGGAACTGTGACCTTAAAAGCAGTTTGGAACCTGGTGGACCCCATTCCGTATGCTGCTTCTCGCAATGATTTTGGCACTGCACTTAGCGCATCTTCACTCAAGGAGGAAATAAAAGGAATGATCATGATGCCCATTACAAGTCCTGCTGACAAAGCATTAAAACCACCTAATTCCGGATAAAATTGTTGTAAAAATGGCGTGACCACCGTCAAAGCAAAAAAGCCATAAACTACCGTTGGCACTGCAGCTAACAATTCTAAAATCGGCTTTACGATGCTCTTGAATTTTTTAGTAGCAAATTCGTTCAAAAAAACGGCAATGGATAAGCCAACAGGTAAGGCAAATCCGATAGCAATACAAGTTACCAACAAAGTCCCCGATAACAGAGGCATGATTCCAAAATGCTTTTGAGCAAACAACGGTGTCCATTCCTTGTCGGTAAGGAAATCAAAAATGGATACCTCTTGAAAAAAACTATAAGATTCAACCGACAACACAAGGATAATGCCCACCGTAGTTAAAACGGTTACTAAAGCACTCATCTTTAGTAAAGCTTCAATTATCTTTTCGCGTGTTTTCATCCTTAATAATAACAAAACCAGCTCCCTAAATGGAAGCTGGTTTTGGCTCTTTTAGTTGGGTTTGCTAATTTCCACAAAAATTTTCAAATGCTGAAACTTGTTTTGCACTTTCCTCTTTCGGAAGAGGAATGTATCCTACTTCAGTAGCTAATTCGGCAGCTATGTCTAAATAGAAATTAACGAATTTTTTTACTTCTGGCTTTGCAGCGCCCTTGTTGCTCACGTATATGAAAATTGGTCTTGATAATGGAGCATAAGTTCCATTACCAACAGTTTCTAAAGAAGGTTTAATTACACCAGAACCATTGTCCACACCAACTAATTTCAGCTTGTCGGCATTTTCTTCAAAGTAAGCCAATCCAAAAAATCCTAAACCAAATTTGTCTCTAGAAATCCCTTGAACCAATACGTTGTCATCCTCACTAGCATTGTAATCACCCCTTGTTCCTACCTTTTTTCCGCATATCGCTTCCGCAAAATAATCGTAAGTTCCTGATGCTGTACCAGGTCCAAATAAATGAACTTCTTCATCAGGCCATCCTGCTCTGATTTGACTCCATTTCATGATGGTTCCTTGAGCAGATGGTTCCCAAAGTTTTTTCAGTTCCTCTACCGTAAAGTAATCAACCCAAGTATTGGCTGGATTTACAATTACCGCTAGTCCATCATAGGCTACCGCTAATTCGACGTATGTGATTTGATTTTCCTCACAGGAAGTAATTTCCTTGTTTTTGATTGATCTTGACGCATCAGAAATGTCAATTTCACCTCTTGAGAATTTTTTGAATCCTCCACCAGTTCCACTCACACCTACTGTTACTTTTACTTTAGGAGCTACTTCTCTAAATTCTTCAGCAACGGCTTCGGTAATAGGGTAAACCGTACTTGAACCGTCAATTGAAATAGAACCGGATAAAGCTGATTCTTCAGTTCCTTCGCTGTTTGCAGCTTTGTTTCCTCCTCCACAACTGGAAAGGGCAATTGCTGCTATGACTACAATTGATAATGTTTTTAATTTGCTCATAATTTATATTGTTAAAGTATTCTTCGTGGTAACTTCCGTAAATGTAATTACTGAATGTTAAGTTAATCTTAATGTTTGTTTAAAGTTTTGATTAATATTTTTTTTAGCTACTAAAAAGCTAATTCAAATTGAATTCTG
>JBLIBC010000203.1:0-5308 GCA_047632015.1 Glaciecola sp. | reverse complement strand
GACAGACAATTGGACGAAGCAGTAGAATATCGAAGGGGGGAGAATGGGAAGAAAATTAAGAGAATGGCACAAATATTTACCTTATCAAACGAAAAAAAGGAATAACAACTGTTCGGAAGATTATGGCCAACAGAAAAGAAACCACTTCCTGCTATTGGCGATTATATATGGGTTGATAGCAAATGGGTCCAAATCATAACAATGTATTTCATTAGTTGAATCAAATGCTCCAATCAATAGACTTCATCAGTTCAATCTTAATCAACAGCTTTTTGCTGGGGACTTTGTTGAATTTTACTTTGTCAAAGAGGCTGTTTAAAGTTAAGTTTACGAAGGTTCAAAATTGGTTGGGTATCATCTTAATGCTTGGTATTGTAATTGGTTTTGTAGAAAACTACATGATCTTCACAAATCAAGATAATCCAGCCCCATTACTGTCTAAAAAATCTATGCAATATACATTTAGGTTGTTTTATCCATTAATATTTTTAGGCTTAAACCTCCCAAGTACACTTCGTAAAGGAGGTGGCGTTCCTTTGGTATCACTGATAATATTTCTTTCTCCACTGTTTGAGTTTTACATTATTTGGAAAATGAATGGACTATCTTTTTCTGCCATTGATCATGTTTCCACTGATCCAATAAAGCAAATATTGATAGCAGGACCAATGCTATATGTAACGTTAGTTTTGATTCAACGTTATTTGATTAAAAACAAAACCATTAATGAATAGTACATTGAAGTTTGCCAAACGTTGGATTGTCATTTTAGGTTTACCCTTACTATTAAGTAGTTGCGGCTTATTCATGTGGTATTTTTTAAAACCAACTGAAACATGGTATTTCCGTCAGGACTTTGATCGTAGAATAGTTCGTGATTATACAGCTCCAACAATTGCCGACTCAACCAATATCAGTGAAAAAGCAATTCAGTTAGTTCGAAAAAAACAAGACTCCGTTTATACTTATTGGGTTGATGTAGAAGAATTGGTACGAACATCTGACCGAGTGTACATAAAAACTAAAATAGTAGGAGCCGATGGTCAAATAAAACGGTTTTTAGGAGGTTGGCTTGCGGGTGATTCTAGTGTCATGTATGATTTTGTTGACTATTCGATTGTTGAAACGAAGAAAGGGGATTTACGGTTCGGATCAAATGGTAAGTTTTATCAGCTAATGCATTTAGGTGATGAAATGGGTATTCATCATTCTGACATAATAAAACCAGCATCAATTCCTAGAGAAGCCTCATTTAACAGTCATTTCGAAGGGTATGGTTATCAATATTCTTGGGTGCAATCAATGGGGGTTGAAAATAAATTTTTAAAGCTCTACATATTCTCGTACGATGGATTATTAGAGGACAGTCTTTACGTGCCTGTTGAAGGTTCGTCATGCTCAAATCTTGTGAAAAATCATTACATAGAAGCTCATTCAGAAATTATCGTTGTTTATAATGGAACAGAGAAATTTCATTATTTAACGGACAACGATCCTTTTAAAGGGTTTGGTCAGGACCAAGCCTCTGCATTGCTAGATGCAGATTTTCAAAATTTTGACAGTGAAAGGTATGTACTCAACACCTTGAATGTTTTAATATCAAATCCTACAAAAGCATTCCCTTCCTTGCGAAATAGTGAGTCGTTAAGAGTTGTTTATAGCAGTATAAAATACATTGGTCTTGAAAAATTTGTATCTACTACTGAATACTCAAAACCAAAATTCTGGGTGTCTGATTATGGACTAAGTTTAGGAGGGGAAGTTTCAATTAACGAATTGATCGACTCCTTGATTTACTACAAAAGTACAAGTGATGTAAAAAACTATTACACCGACTTTTGGAAGAGGAGAGGTGATGAGAGAACGCAGGAGTCAGTTAATAGCATGCTGCTCGATATCAAGGAGTATTATTCTAATGTGGGAGAGCACAAGAAGGGAGAAAAAGCTCAAATGGAAGTGAATGATACGCTTATTAGTTGTGTTGAATTTGATCTGAAATTCCAACATGCTGATTCCGTTCAAAGAAAAGCTGTGGTGTTAAAATACTATCAGCAACTAATGAAATACAGCCTAAAACAATCAGCCTTTAACCTTCTTTTTTGTTCCGAATACACAAAGGACATGAATTTCAAGTTTGATGACTTTCAAACTGACTTGAACCTTCCAGAAGGAATTACTGAAACATATCCAAATAGAAATATACCAAAGTGGGTTAAGTGACTCCTCCAATAAGTTACTGCTTATCTAACTCCTGCTCCTTTAAGGTTAAACCCGTTTGTTCAAGAAGCCAATTAAATATCTTATCGTCATGAATATTTGGTGTCCGTAAATCATCTGTCGTTCGCCACGTAAATCCATCCTTAAATTTGATTTCGTAATGAGGTTTATCAACTACATTTCCATTAGGAGCTACTTTCTTCAGGTAATGGGTTATTTCGGACACCTCAGAATATTGATACGTCCTACCCGCAGTTTCTAACATTTTATTTATGACGATGGAATCGGAGTAGAATTTCACGTAGGAATTCACCTGACTTACGTAGAATACTGTTGCTACGCATACAATTACAATGCACAAGTGTTTTAAAATTCCACTGGCATTAAATCCGTATTTTAAATTGTAATATCTCCAATAATTCGGTGCTTTCTCTTTCTTAATTTGACTCACTAAAAAAATAAGAATTGCAAATGACACGGATAACGACAACATCATCCCAACTACACCCCAAGCTGCTAGTCCTGGTTTAATAACATACTCTGGAATGGATTCAGACCCAAGTTCTAATTTTGAAAGTTGATGCAAAAAATACGTCAGGACAATCGTATTTGCTAGCAACAAAAAAAAGAACCCAAACAAGAGTCTTAAGTCAAAAGCACGGAACTCTTTAGTTAATTCAGCCCTATCAAGGTCCTTTTTAGAAGCACCCTTGAACTTGATCAGAAACCTAATAAGAATTGTACTAAAAACTAATATGATGATGCTTTGAATCATTTTAACGCACTTCTGTTTTTTTTATTTTTTCCCTTTCTAATTTTACTCACAACATATACAAGTAGTAGATATGCTGAGAAATAAGGATAATATTGAATGCAAGTCATGTAAGCTTTAAGTGGCCACCCAATTCCCATCATGCTGACTCTAAGACTTTTTACTCGTTCCATATTTTCTACCGTCACATGTACAAGTCGATCCGTTTCGGAAACTGCGTCAAAGTCATATCCGTAATGTGATAATAAAATTTGATTTGCGGCATCAACCCACCAAGCAAAGGTGAAAATGATTGCTACTGTAGTTATTATTTCCAAAACAACATAAACAATAAACTTATATTTTACATTCCTTTTGTTTAGTCGATGTAATATTAAGAACGGTGATACGACTAATCCACCAAGTAAAATAAAACCTACTATTGTCGTTAAAATCTCCAATTAATTAATCATTATTGTTTTCTCTACATTTCTCTACTAATACCCCTGCCAATGAGTCAAATCTATTACTTCTCAACCAATATTCTCTTTCGCTTAACTCTTTTGAATTTTTGGTGAATAAATGTAAGTCTGTGTAGCGAATTGCCAACGGAGATTCACTTGAACCGCTTCCGTCGGACACTGCTCCTCCAGAGACCCCAGAACCTCCTACACTAACTCCTGGAATACTCTTGGTTCCAGTTTCATAGTTGTCATGTTGCTTAATTGGAACTTTCTTCCCATTTAGGTCAATGAAATAATATTCGTGATCAATAAACCCAGCTTCAAATTCGGGTTGAATTATAAGTATACCATTTTCAGGAATCTCTAATATTCGCCTTCCATTTTCAATAGATGGGTCTATCCCGCACTTTTCACCGTATATAATTCTAAAAGGACCATCAAAATTGCTTGGTATCAGAAAAGTTTCAGGTTTGGGCCTTGTCAAGTAGGATCCTGCCAAGGATATTGCATAAATACTTATAATGGTCAAAATCACTGTCAATGGAAATGCTATAATCGCAAGAACTGTTTTTACTGGTTTAAGTTTTTTATTTGTTGGAGGCAACTTCCAGTCAAGAAATATGAGTTGACCAAGAGAACCTGCAATCCACAGAGAGGAAATAGGTATGCTAAAAGCATTGATCATAGGTCCAAGAAACATATAAACCAAATAGACAAAACCGAAAGAAATAATTACAGCAGTCAAAATTGAAAGCAACAGTCTAAAAAATTTATTTCCTGTCCTGAAAAGGGCCAAAATCGTCCGCCCACTAAAAGCCAGTCCAGTTGCTAAAGGAATTGTCCAAAATATGAGTGAATACGTGTCTCCACTTCCAAACCAATCTTGAAAGAACAGCACGATAACAGCACCAATCAAACATATTGAAATGTTGACTAGTCCACTTAATGCTTTGATGAATATTTGTCGTTTCATTTAATGTTATAATTGCTGGGACTAAGAATTACTAACGTAATAACCTAACATTAAGATAGTTAAAGTAATAAAGTAGACCAACAATACTTTTAAACTGTTCTCAAATGAATACCTTATTCTGTCTTTTTTCGCGAAATAAACTGAAAGTAAAATTACAATAGCATAACAAACATAGCCGCTTATTATCTGGACTATTGCAATGCTGGTAAAATCCCCAAGTACAGATATTATAATGCAAGCCCCGATAAGTTGAACTAATAATTTTTGTGACTTTTTTGAATCAAAAACTTCAGCCGATGTTACGCATAGAAAAGAAGTACCCAGCATTCCAATATCAAGTAGCACGGCTAACAAGCCTCCTGGCCAATGAAGTATGAAAAATATGGTGGCGGCTATGCCCACAGTAAATACAATGTGAAAGGCTAAAGCGATTTTATTCTTAATCCCTACGGCATAAAATGAACTTAAAACAACTAGAGAGGAGTAAAATGTTAAGTATACCTTGCTTACCCCTTCAATTTTGTTTACTTGATAATATGTAAGAAGCAATGAAAGTATTATTGTAACACTCACTAAAACTATTTCTAATACCTTCTTCATGTTTTAATGATCGAATATGTTCTCACTAAAGATATTCATTTAACCTCAAAGGAGGTTAGCTTAAAAGAGGGTGTTTTAAACATGGACGTATCGTAAGGCAAAAAGAATCAAGCACATTATTATACATATATAATACCATTTCCTTTTACGTTGATATTTAACGTTTTAACGTAATTAGTTGACATATTTTGTAATTTTTGACAAATATCGATGCGTAGAAATGAATTTTACGTCATTTTTTTAACCGTTCGAAACCATTAATAGTCAATTTCGAACGTTTATTTTTATTTTTCACCGATTTCG
>JBLIBC010000202.1:0-5312 GCA_047632015.1 Glaciecola sp. | reverse complement strand
GCAAACACATGTGCTATGCCCAACCCCATTGTTCCTGACCCTATTACCGCAACTTTCATTTTACATGTTTTCAATAACTAAAGCCGAAGCTCCTCCTCCGCCATTACAAATTCCAGCAGCTCCAATTTTCCCTCCATTTTGCTTTAGTACGTTTATTAATGTCACTACTATACGGGCTCCCGAACAGCCTAAAGGATGCCCTAAAGAAACCGCACCCCCATTTACATTAACTTTATCAGCCGCCAAATTCAACTTGTTACAATTAGCTATTCCAACTACCGAAAAGGCCTCATTGAACTCCCAATAATCAACGTCTGCCAATTTTAAACTCAACTTATCTAGTGCTTTTGGCACTGCAACAGAAGGCGCTACGGTGAACTGTTCTGGCGCAAGCGCTGCATCCGCGTAACTGATAATTTTCGCAAGCGGTTTCATGTTTAATTCTTTCGCTTTTTCAGCACTCATTAACACAAGTGCAGCAGCTCCATCATTTAAAGTAGACGCGTTTGCTGCTGTCACAGTTCCATCCTTTTTAAATACGGTTCGCAAAGTTGGAATTTTTTCCAACTTTACATTTTTGTATTCTTCGTCTTCAACTACCTCTATATCTCCTCGTCTGTTTTTTACAGTGACAGGTATAATTTCGTCCGAAAACTTGTTAGCTTCCCACGCTTGTGCAGACCTTTTATATGATTCTATTGCAAACCCATCTTGATCCTCCCTACTGATGTTATAATCTACCGCGCATTTTTCCGCAGCATTCCCCATGTGATAATCATTGTAAACATCCGTCAATCCATCCTTCACTAAACCATCCACTAATTCCGTATTCCCTAATTTTTTACCAAACCTGATGTCCGGGCTATAATAAGGAACCGATGACATGTTTTCCATACCTCCAACTACCACCACATCATTATCTCCCAGTAAAATTGATTGAACGCCCAAGGAAATTGACTTCATTCCAGAAGCACAAACCTTATTAATTGTGGTACATGGAACCGAATTTGGAATTCCCGCAAAAATTGCTGCTTGTCTAGCGGGAGCTTGACCCAAATTGGCTGACATCACATTTCCCATAAAAACCTCGTCCACCAATTCCACGTTCAAACCACAAGATTCCACCGCACCTTTAATTGCAGCAGCTCCTAAATTAGTGGCTGACACACTTGATAAACTGCCTCCAAAACTCCCTATAGGAGTTCTTTTTGCAGCTATTATTACCACTTCTCTTTTTGATACACTTATTGACATACTTACTGAGGTTGTTTACGTATAATTAGATTACGTTTAAATTAACTAAAATGCTGATGAAAAAGTTAACGGAAAAGTTTACAAAAAGTTAGAAATCTCCCTGAAATTTAAACTAAATTACTGCTTCGTTGCCGCAATGGCCCCTAATAATACAGCATTTTCGTCATGTAACTCCGACAATGAAACCCGTAAATCATTCTTTTCACCAAATAACAAATACTTAGGTAGGTGTTTATTCACTGCTTTAATAAAGCTTTCTCCAGCTTTTGCGACCCCCCCGTACAAAACCACTTTTTCAGGACTTGTAACGGTTGCCACATTAGCAATTGCCAAAGCAAGAGCCTGTGCTGTTTCGTCAAATATTTTAACAGCAAGTTCATCATTCAACTCCACAGCTTTAAATATTACTTTATCAGTTAAAGTTGATATGTCATTTAATATTGAATTTCCTGCGTGCTTAGTACGCAGTTCCTCCGCTGTAAGCTTCAATCCGCTATTTGATGTGTAAGTTTCCACACAGCCTGACCGTCCACAACCACACTTCCTACCGTCTTCCCGAATAATCATGTGCCCTCCTTCACCTGCAAATCCATCATGACCTAAAACCAATTTCCCATTAGCAATGATACCCATCCCAACTCCCTCACCCATAGTGATTACAACACAATCATCTATGCCTTTACACGCTCCGTAAAAACTTTCGGCCACACAAACTGCAGACGCATCATTTACAACTTCCACACTTGTTTTGAACTCCTTACGCAGGGTAGCAGCTATATCAAGATCTACTTCCCAAGGTAAATTAACTCCTTGTGACAAGGTGCCTTCTTTTGAATTAGCACCCGGTGCAGCCAACCCAATCGCTTTCACTTTTGCTTTGCTAAAAATGGAAGTTGATTGTATTTTTAAGACTTCCCTTATTTCCATCACAATAGCTTCTACGAAAGAGCTAAAAATAGGGTAGGCGTCGGAATGCAATAATGATTTTTCAAAAATCTTACCTTCTAAATCCGCAAAACCTATTTCCGTGGTTTTTACGCCAATTTCTATTCCTACTATGATGTCAGCCATGGGTGTTTACTTTGCTCAAATATAACTTTTTTAGAGGGAATTATCCACAGGTACTAAGGGCTAAGATTACATTAAATAAAACATGACTTATTGTTACAAGAATTTTAACTGAGCCTTGTCAAGAAGACTTCAAGTTTCTATCTTTATTCCAAAGCGTTATAATCATGAACATTTACCCAATTGATACAGGATATTTTAAATTGGATGGAGGCGCCATGTTTGGCGTTGTCCCTAAAAGTATTTGGCAAAGGACCAATCCATCGGATGATAAGAACATGTGCACATTTGCCATGAGGAGTATGTTGGTGGAGGATGGTAACCGCTTAATACTTATTGATACAGGAATTGGTGACAAGCAAAGTGATAAGTTTTTTAACTATTTCCATTTACACGGCGATAACACGTTGAATTCTTCCTTGCGTAAATTGGGGTTTTCTACCGATGACATTACCGATGTTATATTAACTCACTTGCACTTTGATCATGTGGGTGGAAGTGTTGTACGAAACCCAAGTACATCAAAACTTGAATTAGCTTTTAAAAACGCAAAATATTGGAGTAATGAACAACATTGGGACTGGGCAGTTAACCCTAATCCACGTGAAAAAGCCTCATTCCTTATCGAAAACATGTTGCCTATTCAAGAATTAGGTCATCTAAATTTTATCAAAACTGGTGAAGAATTTGGACCTAACATTTCCTTTTTACTAGTTCATGGGCATACTGAAAGCCAAATTTTACCGCACATTAAGCATGAAGGAAAAACCATTGTTTTCGCGGCGGATTTAATTCCAACTACTACACATATTCCCCTTTCTTACGTAATGAGTTACGATACACGTCCGTTACTAACAATGACTGAAAAAGAAAAATTTTTAAATGAAGCTTTCAATAAAGACTATGTGCTATTTTTGCAGCATGATGCTTACAACGAGTGTTGCAATTTAAAGCAAACCGAACGTGGGGTCGTGCTAAACAGCACCTTCCAATTTTCTGAATTATGATTAAAAAGGTTTTTTTGTCAATTTTAATTTTTGGAGTTCTTGTGACGAGCGTAAGTTTTGTTCAAGTTGAAACATTCACCATTACTGTAAATATCAAAGGATTCAAGAACAAGCAAGGGCAAATTGACCTAGCCTTGTACAATAATAAAAATCAGTACACCGATAATCCTTGGAAAGACTTTCATGTACAAAAGAGCACTTCAAAAAATGGGATTATCACTTTTATACTGAAAGACATCGTCAAGGGTAAATATGCCATCACTTTTTTAGACGATGAGAACAGTAACAAGGAAATGGATTATTCATTTTTGGGACTACCTGAGGAAGGTTTTGGGTTTTCGAATAACGTTAAGCCCGGGTTTCTGAGCGCACCTAAGTACGAAAAATGCACCTTTGATATATACACTGACAAGGAACTCACGTTGAATGTTCAATATTGGTAAGGGTAAAAAATAGCACAACATGAAAATACATTTAATAGCCACGGGAGGAAGTGCAATGCACAACATGGCAATTGCTCTTCATTTAAAAGGGTATCAAGTAACTGGATCAGACGACGAAATATTTGAGCCGTCGAAAGGGAGGTTAAAAAAGTACGGTTTATTGCCTGACAAAATTGGCTGGAACGCCAACAGCATCACCTCTGATTTAGATGCTGTAATTTTAGGAATGCATGCTCGCAAGGACAATCCAGAATTGATAAAGGCGCAAGAATTAGGGTTAAATATTTACTCTTACCCAGAATATATTTTCAACCAAAGTGAGGGTAAAAAAAGAATAGTTATTGGCGGAAGTCATGGAAAAACGAGTATTACTGCCATGATTTTGCATGTGTTAAATGCTTTGGGTTTTAATTATGATTACATGGTTGGGGCTCAATTGGAAGGGTTTGAATGCATGGTTAAATTAAGCCATGACGCACCGATTATCATTTTAGAGGGTGATGAATACTTGAGTAGCCCAATAGACAGAAGGCCTAAATTTCATTTATATAAAGCGCACACTGCTGTTATTAGCGGAATTGCATGGGATCACATTAATGTTTTCCCAACATTTAAAAATTACGTTGATCAATTTCAAATTTTCACGGATTCAATTGAAGACGGAGGAAAGTTGATTTATTGTGAAAGTGACAACGAAGTAAAATCCATAGGGGAAAAATTCAATGGTACTTCGATTCCGTACGGTGGGCATGAACATAAAATCGTAAACGGAAAAACAATTTTATTGGATGCTGGGGTTGAATTTCCTATCAGTGTATTTGGTGAACATAATTTACAAAACTTAAACGCTGCGCTTAATGTATGCCTAGATTTAGGCATCAATAAAAATAATTTTTACAATGCCATTGCTGATTTTACAGGAGCTTCAAAACGGTTGGAATTGGTAAAAGAAAACAATAATTCAGCTGTTTACAAAGATTTCGCGCACTCTCCGTCAAAGTTGAAAGCAACTTCAAAAGCAATGAAGGAGCAGTTTGAAAACAGGAGCTTGGTGGCATGTATGGAATTACACACTTTCAGTAGTTTGAACGAAGATTTCTTAAAACAATATGAAGGATGCATGGATGCTCCGGATACTGCTTATGTATTTTTTAGCCCAAAAGCCTTAGCTCATAAAAAGTTGCCTGAAATTACAAGCGAGCAGGTTTATAACGCATTTGGTCGTAAGGACTTAAAAGTATTCACCTCATCAGAAGAGTTTTTACAGGAATTAAAAGCAAAAAACTGGAGTAGTCAGAACCTCCTACTAATGAGTAGCGGAAACTTTGAAGGAGTTGATTTTAACGAATTAGCCACTGAACTTTTAGGTAAGTAAACCAATGATACAACAAGAAATATTGCTTATCCGTCACAGCAGCGTAGCTCATCCAAGAGGTTTTTGCTACGGAAACTTAGATGTAGACGTGTCTAAAAACTTTGAAAAAGAAGCTGCTGAATTGAAGCTAAAATTAACAGACTATACTCCCGATAAAGTTTATTC
>JBLIBC010000201.1:0-5324 GCA_047632015.1 Glaciecola sp. | reverse complement strand
TCATGGGATGATTTTGAAGCTAAATGGGAGGATAAATTTGTCACAAAATTAAAGAAGGTGGACGTTGAAATACAAAATGTGATGACAGAGTCACATGATGACAAGCACGACATGGTCACCGTGGATGTAATTTTCAACAATAAAAATGTGGGTGCAGAATATTTAAGTATTGATGCACTTGGAACTAACAACTACTTGCTCATTGGAGACAAAAATGAAATTTACTATCCTGTATCCATTCAAAACGGAAAGAATTACAACTATCTCCCTTCTGGCAAAACTTTACTACAAGTGAAAGGGAAAGTTCCAACTGAAACAAAAATCAGTTACTTCAGGATGCTAAATCAAAAACACAGTATCTCAAATATTAACTAGCCCCTTTGAAGTAAATCCCCTATATTTGCCTCCTAAATATTCTAAAAAATGGGAGCATCAGCATTAAATGCAATTACGCCAATTGACGGTAGATACAGTAGAGTTACGGAGCCTTTAGGAAAGTATTTTTCCGAAGCTGCTTTAATCCAATACAGGATCAGAATTGAAATTGAATACTTCATTGCTTTGTGTGAAGAAGGGATTCCTCAATTAAAAGAAGTTGATGCTGCATTATATCCTCAATTACGTGCATTATATGAGGATTTCACCGAAGACGATGCTCAAGCCGTAAAGGACATTGAAAAAACTACCAACCACGATGTAAAAGCTGTAGAGTATTTCATCAAAGATAAATTGGTAAAATTAGGACTGAGCGAATCTTTAGAGTTCATTCACTTTGGCCTTACGTCACAGGACATCAATAACACTTCAGTTCCTTTATTATTAAAGGAAGCATTGAACGATGTGTACTATCCATTTTTAGAAGAAGTAATTGCTAAAATTACAGCCTTTGCGAAGGAGTGGAAAAACATTCCATTACTTGCAAGAACGCACGGACAACCTGCCTCTCCTACTACTTTAGGAAAGGAGTTTTATGTGTTTGCAGAACGTTTGAATATTCAATTAGAACAGGCTAAAAACGTGAAGTTCAGCGCTAAATTTGGTGGAGCAACAGGTAACTTTAATGCTCACCATGTGGCATATAGCGACAAGGATTGGGTAAGCTTTGCTAACAATTTTGTAAACGATACTCTTGGACTTGACCGTTCACAAACTACTACCCAAATTGAGCATTACGATAACCTAGCTGCTTTGTTTGATGCATTGAAAAGAATCAATAACATCCTCATTGATTTAGACAGGGACGTTTGGACCTACGTTTCAATGGAATACTTCAAGCAAAAATTAAAAGAAGGTGAAATTGGATCATCTGCAATGCCGCATAAAGTGAATCCGATTGATTTTGAAAACTCTGAAGGGAATTTGGGATTAGCTAATGCCGTATTGGAACACTTGTCAGCGAAACTTCCTATTTCAAGATTGCAAAGAGACTTAACCGATTCAACAGTGTTACGAAACGTTGGAGTACCTATATCTCATGGGTTAATTGCTTTTTCCTCCACGCTTAAAGGATTAAACAAATTAGTCTTAAACGAAAGTAAAATTACCGCTGATTTGGATAAAAACTGGGCAGTAACTGCTGAGGCTATTCAAACCATCTTACGACGTGAAGGTTTTCCAAAACCTTACGAAGCGTTGAAAGACTTGACTCGAAAAAACGAAGCAATTACCGAGCAATCTATTTCTGAATTCATTGATCGTTTGACTGTTACTGATGCTATTAAAGCTGAACTAAAATTAATTACACCATACAACTACACAGGAATCAATTTGGTACCTCAGTAGTTAATCACCTGAACATTAAATACAAAATAAGTCGAGCCCAAAACTCATGTCAAAAGAAGTAAACATCAAGAATAAAAAAGCATCGTACCTTTACGAGTTCTTGGATACTTTCATTTGTGGGATTGTGTTATCGGGAACAGAAATTAAATCCATCCGTAATGGTAAAGCCAGTATCAATGAGGCTTTTTGCGCATACGAAGGTGACGAGTTAGTTGTGAGAAACATGTACATTGCTCCTTTCGAGCATGGAGGACATTACAATCATTATGAGAGGCAGGACAGGAAACTTTTACTGAAGCGTTCAGAGCTGGACAAGTGGAAAAAGAAGCTTAAAAACCAGGGATTGACTATCATTCCTCGTAAAGTCTTCATCAGCAAAAAAGGATGGGCAAAGATTCAAATTGTGTTAGCCAAAGGTAAGAATGTCCATGATAAGCGCCAGGACATGAAGAATAAGGATAGTAAGCGGGAGATGGATAGGATTAAGAGTGGGAAGTATTAGTACTGTGTTGATCGCTCCCCTTTAGTTACCTATGTATTTCTAAATTTCATTCTTAACATAGAATTCCCGAATAAGTTAACTCAATCACCAAGACCTCCTCACTGGCAGTGTGGAGGTCATCGGTTCGACTCCGATATTCTCCACCAATGGTAACAAGCCTTTCAGGATTTATTCTTGAAAGGCTTTTTAGAACGAGTGGGTTCCTTAGTGGGTTTTACTTTTTACCCATTCCAAATTGAAGAGTCAGTTTTATCTTTTTTAAATCAAGTTGATTCTTGCGTTCTATCAATTCTAATAGATTTACAATCCCAACCAAAAATTGTGAGCAGCTTATCTTTTTTCCAGTTCTCAATTTGAAAGTGATAGCATTCGTTATTCCACTATGAGAAACTTTCACGATATCTTCAATCTCCAAACTCTTGTAGTTTTTAAATGTAGTTTGAATCTCTATTCTCTCTTCATTGTGTTTTAGAAAGTGATTTTTCGCTAGAAAATTTACTAGAACGGAAATAACGATAAAAACACATCCGACCGCAGTTATCATCATTAACAAACCCTGCTCTGTTCCATCAGGAAATATAGATGGACCAATTGCCAGTATTAAGCCAAATGCAAATAGCACATAAGAAAACACCTTAAAAAATTGATGAACACGAAGAGTTATAAGTCCTGAGTTGTCTTTTTCAACAGCAACTGACTTAGCAGCTTTACCCAAAAAGTAATAACTCAAACCTACTAGCAACACTGTGAATCCATAGATAAAATAATGCATGATAATAATTTAAATAGTACCCCAAACATAATCAATCCTTAACACATGGGTGATTAGGTGGGCGAATCAAATAGATTCTATGACGTGGAGACTCCGCTATTCTCCACCAATGACATCAAGCCTTTCAGCATTAACTGTTGAAAGGCTTTTTGTTTTGAGTGGGTAGGATTAGTGGGTTTTAATACGATATAACAATAGAATTAATTACACTTTTATATTCACACAATTCCTCTTCCTTCATTTTGGGAAAAATGATTTCTACAAGAAGAAAATTGGATGGACTAACCTCTGTATTAAAATATAAGACTTCTGTATTTGCTGAGTAATAACGCTTCCATTCAAATTCGATTCCGTTCTCTGACTTACAAATACCAGCAGTGGAGTCAGATACATTATATGTTTTAACATCTGTAAATTCAAATTTTGAATTATTCCGTTCTATTGAAAATGTAAACAATCTAATAACATAATTGGAGTCTGAACTTTCTTGAGCGTCAATACCTGAGTATAACTTCCAACCTTGAAAAAACAAAAGAGAATCTTCATCTGAAACAGAATATTTTTTATCCACATCAAGGGTGACATTTTTACCTAGACTAAAATGATTAACATCAGTGTTTTCGAAATCATTTTTACAATCAGAAAAAGGGGACTTAAATGCAACATTCTTATTTGGAAGCGCACATGAACATAAAGCATATAACGATAATATTAGAGCACTTCTAAAAAACTGATTTATCATACCCCAAACATAATCAATCCTTAATACATGGGTGGTTAGGTGGGCTAATTGAATAGATTGTTTGTGTAATCGTTGGAGGTAAAGCGACAGTACTAGTTCAATAACGTATCAACTAAAATATCAGACTGAATATTTCTCTTTCAAAAATTAATATCCCGAAGTTCAATATTAACAGAATTAAATAGTTTTTGCATTTCCCGTACTGACCAGCATTATATCGTTTAAAAAATAGACGACCGAGAATAATACTACAGGCAATCACTCCTAAAATATTGTTTTGAATCACCCCATTTGAACCGTAATAAGAGAACGATGATAGGACAGTTACCCACAGAAGAACAAACATTAAAGCTAAATTCCAAAGGACATTATAAAAAAGGTGTAAAAGCTCAAATTTCGAGCTTAGCAACGTAGTGAGTTTTCGCATTAACATACCCCAAACATACTCAATCCTTAATAAATGGGGTATTTAGATGGGCGAATTGAATGGATTGTTTGGGTGTAGGGAGTGGATACTCTACTATTTTTCCTTTAAATTTTCAAGACAAAAATTAATTCGCATCTGGTAATTAGCAAAGCCAATGGTTTTACCGAAGTTTTCAGTATAATCACCCATATCTATGTAACCCTGCCTTTTCACCTTATCGATATTTCTTTTTATATACAGTCCAATTTCAACGGTGTCACTAAACATAACTGTTTCACTACGTAATTCATTATTCTTGAGGACCACTGAGGTCAAAAAGTCATTTAGGGCATTTTTATAGTCTTCTGTCACCATAAACACTAGCCCCCTCTCGTAAAAATAATCTGATGACAAAGAGTCAAGTTTAATGCACATTGTGTAGTAGTCAATCGCTTCCGAGAAACAACGTTTTCTTCTTAATTCATTTGCAATAGCAAAGTACTTATCCATCAAATTAGTGAAGTTTGGATTACTATGCCCACAATTTGAACTTTCAACTATTCTCACTTCATTATTCATTACCCTCCATCCAAAAAATCCATTATCACTTCGAACATGCACACTGTCAACCTGAAGCCATTTTTCTATTGAAACTTCAGTGGAGTTATACCACATATTGAATTCAATATTTAAAAAAAAACCTTTATCAGTCCACCTGTTATCATTTCGAAGTTTATAGCTTTTGTATTTTCCTTCACTTGCTAAACGCTTGTTAAGGAAAAAGACACTAAAAACAATACATGATATAAACAAAGCTGTTACTCCGATTCCATATTGCTTAAATTTTTTGTTGAAGAAAAACATCAAAAGTCCGATAGAAATAATTGGGGCAGCAACAAATACTTCAATACCACTAGGAGAAAAGGTTGTTGTAATAATATGGTTTGAAATTCTGTAATAAAGCAATACGGCTAGGAATACTAAGATTAAGTTTAGCAAAACCAACCCTCCAATCTTTAGAACTTGTTTCATATCCCAAACATAATCAATCCTTAACAAATGGGGGTGGTTAGGTGGCCGAATCAAATAGCTTTGGTAAGCTTAACGAACATTCGTCGGG
>JBLIBC010000200.1:0-5339 GCA_047632015.1 Glaciecola sp. | reverse complement strand
CTTAAAAATCAACAAAAGCAAGGGGCTGAAAGATCGCTACACAGTGTTGAGCAACAAAGTGTTGGTTGAATTACGGCATTATTACCAAGCGAACCGACCCAAAACCTATTTGTTTAATGGGCAAAAAAAAGTAATAAATACCGAGGACAACGACCGTTTTATTGCAATTTAAACGGTCGTTGTCCCCGGTATTTTATGGATAAGCACCGAGAGGCGGTGTGCAACCCTCGCTTGTACAACGATTGCGGTAGACCTACTACCATCTTTTAATCAACATTCAGATTCCATACAAAGAGAATCTGATTCATGGCACACGCCGTCCCTGATTATTTCTAGAAGACACCATAGCCGTCCCTATTTTTTCTGAATCACTACACTTTTTGTAATTGTTTTTCCGTATGTGGTAATAATACGAACGAAGTAAATACCACTAGCTAAATTAACATGTGAAAATGAAGGTAAGGTGCTTCTACCCACAACCGAACCAAAACTGTTTACTATCTCTACTGCCTTAATGTTGTTCCCAGTTATATTTAATTTACTTTTGGAAGGATTAGGGTACACTAGATATTCATCTTCCAATTGTTTGACTCCAGTGATTATAAAATTGAAACAATCTGTCGTATCCACACAACCATTATTATGGATTATAGCAGCGTATGATCCATTTTCAAAAGGTTTGAACAATGATTTTGTTTCCCCAGGAATCGCACTGAAATTATCTGAACAATCCACCCAAATGATCTCCTCTGCATAGTTAAGAATACTTAATGCACTTGAGCCGAACTGAATCTTATGATTTTGCGCCCCACATGTAGTATTAGAATAAAGTTTACAAATATAATTTTGGTATTCGCCGTACCCTGAAACCAAAATGTCAGGTGATCCATCAGAATTGATATTGCCGATTGATACGTCACCATTATTTACAGCCGGAAGAATAGTGCTGTCTTCCGAAAAACCGGTCCCTGAATTAAGGTATAACTTACCAATACGCAGGCCTGCATTAGTAACACCAGTCAAGTATAAATCAGGAAATCCATTCCCGTCAAAATCAGCAAATTCAGCTCCTCCACTCCTTGTGGAATCAACTTTCCACAAAGAATCTAAAGTAAATATTCCTTTCCCATCGTTAATAAAAACTCCTGCCATCTTAACTTTATTATTTTCTCCTGTGATAAATATATCTGGAAATGTATCACCATTTATGTCCGCATGAGCAAGTGCTCCAGTTGCTACCTGAAAAGGAAAAGTGGCTCCTTCTGAGAACGAGGCATTGCCATCATTAATAAAAACCTTTGTGATTACATCACTATATATTCCAGTAGTTCCTGATACCACAATATCTTGATCCTTATCACCATCCACATCAAAAACCTCATACCTACCATTACCAACCCATGTAGGTAATTCTGTTGAAGAGGATTGTGAAAAATTTCCTAAACCATCATTTAAGTACAGCAATGTATTCGTAACATAATTGACAGTATGAGAAGTGTACAAAATGTCCGGATGACCATCATTGTTAAAATCGCCAATAGCTACTTCAGCTTCGGTTGCATTGGACCCTTCGAAAATATTCGAACTCGAAAGAGAAAAATGACCATTCCCATCATTCATGTATAATTGACTCATACGAGTATCAGTTATATGTTGACTTCCACTGCCTCTAGCGGAATAAACCCCAGTAACAAAGCAATCCTTAAAACTGTCATGATTAGCATCGAAAAACTTGACCTCACTATTATACATAGGTGTAAACTGAGATGAATCTAAAGAAAAGTTGCCATCTCCTTTGTTTCGATATAACGATGCATGTACTTTTAAGTAATCGTCTAATCCACAAATAAATACATCATCATCACCATCGTTATCCACATCACTTAACATTACACTTCCTCTGCTCAATATGGGAAAAGGTTGTGAATGAATTTTAGAAAAATAACCTGTACTATCATTTAACATCACAGAAATTTCTCTCCCAGTTTGAATTACATCTAAATCTGAGTCACCATCAATATCACCGATTGCAAATGAACCGTTTTCTGCATCATAAAATTCACCATTACTAAATTCTACAAAAGTTCCTGTCGAATCATTTTTATAAGTTCTAGTGTATATAGAGCCATTCCCTCTACCACTTAAAATAACATCTAAGTCTTTATCGTCATCAATATCAACTAGTTTAATTGCGCTACTCCCTACATGAACCAAAGCATGGCTTGAGTCTTGAGTGAAGTGAAAAGCACTGTCATTAAAATAAACTCGAGTAACTGAAGAACCACTATTGTTAATTCCTGTTATTACAACATCCATATCAACATCTCCATCTAAATCTGCAAAAACAACCTCACCAGCTTTAGTTGCTTCAAAAGGTGAGTCAGCCCATAAGTTATATTTCCCCAAACTATCTCTAATATAAAAATAGGATTTTACCAAAGACCCGTTCTGTCCTGTGAAATACAAATCAAGATCTTCATCTCCGTCGATATCTGTAAAGGAGAAATCTCCATTTTGTACTCCGCTAAAAGTTTGATGCCAAGAAAAGTTGCCACTGCCATCATTTAAATACATCCTAGCATTGTCACCAATTACTGAAGCACCAATTAAGAATACATCCAAATCACGATCTTTGTCCACATCAACAAGTTTTATCGTTCCATTTTGAACATCATCAAAAGGAACAGAAACATTCTCAGTAAAATTACCTTTACCATCATTTAAGAACAATAAAGTATTATTCTCCCCCCAATCACGTCCGCAAATCACTAAATCCAAATCGTTATCCCCGTCTACATCTCCAAAATCTGCAGAAGAGTACTCTAATCCTTTAACTTTAAAATCATCTTTCCTAGTAAATTTACCACTACCATCATTCAGGTAAAGGGCAGTAATTCTTGAAGTAATGTCTTTGCCTGTTAATAATAGATCTAAATCGCCATCCCCATCAACATCAGCCAATTGACTATCGCCAAATCTAATTGGGATAAGATTGTTATCAATATACGGTGCCGGAAGTACTTGCTTAAATTGAACAGTTTGCGAAAATATTCCAATTGACCAGCAATTTAGTAAGAATAAAACGATAAATTTCATCCTGCAAAGATACTTTTAATTCTAGGTTGCCACTAAATAATTTTAAAAACTTGAAAAAACTATTTAAATAGCCCCAGTCCCATAGCCTGAATTACAACCGTCAAAATTTAGGATGTTTTTAAAACAGGAAGAAACACCTTCTTCGAATTACCCATAGTGCTAAAACCCAACAACGGGTTAGTCAACACTGTATTCAACCTTGGGCTATCGCCAGGTCGAATACTTAGTTATTGGCAACTGGCTGTTTTATTCTCTTTCAGTTGTAAATTCAATATCTCGTCCTTCCGTTCTTTCCTTTTTAACTAATTCTTGCAAGTCTATAGGAATTGTATCCAAAGGAACAATAAAACCGTCAACCATAACCATATTTTCTAATGGGTTTTTGTTTACCATACCTCTAACAGAAAATTCCTTGTCAAAATGAGAAAGTTTTAATAAATCTCGAATCTGCTTTGACTTACCTGTTACTGATGACTGTTTTGTTCCGAAATAATCATTAATATCATTTACAGAAATATATGGTTCCTCTGACTTGTCAAATAAAAAATTGATTAAACCCAAAGCGTGAATAATACCCGCTGCCCAAATTTCAATTTTTCCTGTTTCAAAAGGCACATTACGTTTTCTTCCTAACTTCTTAATCAATTTCTCGCAAAGCTGAAAATAGTCGTCATTAAGTTTTTTGGTACAGAAATCACCAGTCAAACCAAGTAACAGTTTCTCTTTTTGTTTAATAATGATTTTAGACATAAATTCTTTTTTCTATTTTAATTTTCGCTACTTCCTCAATATTGATTAATATTTTCTCTAGAGCTTTCTGAAATTCAATTCTATTGGGAGAATTCCCGAAAAAGATATCATCTAGGTCGTATTCATCATATTTTTTCATACTGTTAATTAATCTTTCTGGTTGTTTAATAAAATCATCCTCGTCTGAACAGTTAGAAGACAGCAACCCAAATTGTAAAGTCAAGTCGTGATTAAATTTTTCTGCTTCAACCATAATAGCAGTATATGTATTCTCTGATAAATCTCCAGTATCCATTTTTGCTTGTTGCCAACGATTAAAGTAATTCTTTACTGTTTTTAGTTTTCAAAGGTGTTCAGTTGCTCGATGCTCTCGGTTAGTTCAATTGTGAGTTTGTTTTCATTGGTATTTCATGATCTCGTTCCTCGGTAGTCAGAAGCTTTAGACAAGGTGACGCGGAGCGGAACTTGTCTATAGCCTAAGACAGTGGCAAGTTAGCACAGAATTTTGTTTATTGCAAAAGAAGTCCAAAAAGCTTTTGCCCTCGAGTGCAGCGAACAACTGATTACCTATAGAAATATATAATAATGAAGAATTACTTTGGTGTTGAACTAAACTGCTTCCAGCGGTAGCTCATTTAATACTTAAAAATACGTTAGATATTCCATAACAAAAAACAGATGATTATGGAATCAAAAAAAGTTTATGAGTTTAACGAGGTGAACATTTCTTTAGTGGAGGGTTTACCAGATGAGTTAGCGCGTTTTTCAAAACGTGTTTCAGTGATGTATAGCAGTTTTAGCATCGTGAAAACATACCGTAGAGCCTTGCGTGATATTAGTCTGTATCATGGCTGTTTGGCTGATAGTTTGGAGGTTGATGAGATTTTAGATTATCTACATCACCTAAAAGAAAAGGGGCTGAGTTGGGCTAAAATAAAATTGGATGTTGCTGGTTTAAAACATTATTACCGCAATGTTTTACACGATGAAAGTCGGGCAAGTAGTATCCCTTATCCGAAAGAGGAAAAGTCGTTGCCTAAAATATTAAGCAGAAAGGAGTTGTTTCAGTTGTTTAATGGAGCTTCGAACCCGAAACATCGGTTGATAATGCGTTTGATTTACGGCAGTGGATTACGGCGCAGTGAGCTGATTTACCTTCGTATTGAGGATGTAGAAACCGATGATGGAAAATGTCGCTTAAAAATCAACAAAAGCAAGGGACTGAAAGATCGCTACACAGTGTTGAGCAACAAAGTGTTGGTTGAATTACGGGATTATTACCAAGCGAACCGACCCAAAACCTATTTGTTTAATGGGCAAAAAAAAGGATATCCGATAAGTGCAGGTTTACTGCGTCACGTTATTCAACAAGCCAAAAAAAGAAGCGGGATCACTAAAGATGTAAACCTTCACATTTTACGCCATTGTTTTGCCTCTCATGCTTTAGAGGATGGGATGAACATTCGTCAGTTACAGCAAATACTAGGGCATAC
>JBLIBC010000199.1:0-5371 GCA_047632015.1 Glaciecola sp. | reverse complement strand
TGAATACACCACAACCCTTCATAAAGCGACAAGGTTATCAATTGGAGATGAGTTTAACACTTATTCTATCATTACTTTACTAGGTGATGCTTCAGGGTTTATTTCGTCTCCTAGTTTTACGAATGATTTAAAAGAACTCTACTTGTATAATTCCCCTGGGTCCTACAGTAACAAAATATTACTATTTGAACAAGTTGACGAGTTAACCTATTCTTTAAAAGACTCCTTACCTATTCCTTCTAGACTCTTTGTTAATCCCGGAAAATTAGGACACGATGGCTTGAAGTTTTACCTGCCCTTGGACGGACCAAAACCATACTTTAACAAAATGTACTTGTACGAAAGAGAATCCACTAACTCTCCTTTTGGCTTACCTCGATGTTTGAGTAACGAATCGATAAATGATTCTTCTGACATAGGTCAGCCAACAACATCCAATGATGGCAATTATTTTGTATTCACAAGAAACACTGGAACTTGGGACAGCAATGATTTGTACATTGCTCAAAGGGAATCAGATCCTTTGGCCATTAAGGATTACATCAAAACGAGTCAAAGTGAAATTTCAATTTACCCGAATCCTGCCGTTAATTATTTAAACATTAAAATAATAAGCGCTTTTAAATCCAATCAATTAATGGTGTCAATTTATTCAATTGATGGCGTACTAATCCAATCAACAATACATCCAAATGACAATGACTTTTTAAGGTTATCCACAGACCGATGCGCTTCCGGTATTTACCTCATGTCCATTAGTGGCAACAACATGCCTGCTGTCTCAAAAAAGTTTGTAGTCAGAAAATAACGGGGGCTAGTAAGGCGAATTTTAATGACAAAGCTGTGTTCTATAAAACACAAGAATTTTGTAATTTTGTTATCTACAACTTGCTACTCAGCTGATGACTTCAAAAACTGCCACAAATTTAATGTTAGGACTGGTGTCTGTTGTGATAGTTTTTCACTTAAGCATCTTATTTAAAATCATTCCTTACGAAATAACTTGGGGCGGGAGACTGAAAAACGACATGGAAATGTACGTTTTTGAATCATTTTCAATCATAATTAACCTGTTTTTAGGTATAACACTGCACTTAAAAAGGAATTCAAACCTAAAAAACACCCAAAAGAAGGTTGTAAATGTAATTTTATGGGTTTTCCTTCTTCTTTTTTTGCTAAACTCAATAGGAAACCTACTAGCTGAAACATATTTTGAGAAATCATTTACAATTTTAACCTTAGGTTTTTCATATCTAATTTGGATAATTGTTAAAAAAAGAAAGAAACATTAATAAACAACAAATTCTTTTAAGATTAATACTGCTAATTATTGGCTTTATAGGTGTTTTATCCATACTCAGAATGGACATCCCTATTCCCCCAAAGGCTGCCGAAGTTTTAAACGCGCATTTCACTCTTAATCAAATAAAATTGTTACTGTTAATTAACCCTACTATCATGTTAATTGTGGCAGTTGTTCTTGGTACAGTGTTTTATCAAAAAGTAAATTTAAAAGTTCCATTTATTGAAAAACTAACAGGGGTAAATAGCAATAAAATAAATACAACTAACATATTATTACACGGTAGCTTAGGTGGAATTATAGCAGGAATAAAAAAAATATACAAATAATTAAAATCAATATTTTAAAAATACGCCCTCAGTTTAACCACCCCTACCCTTGCCAACAAAACAAACGGCGTCCCATGAATCACCGCATCCCACCAGTCCATCAGCCCCATTCCATTGCCTCCACCCGCAATCCATTTTACTTTGCCCCAAATATGAGGTTCCGGTGTAAATGGAGCTAATCCTAAGGTTAAACTTATTAGGACTGCGAATTTCCAATTTTTTATTAACTCCATTTATAGTGTATTTACTTACAATCCATTTAAATTTTGCCATCCTCCAGCGTTATATGCAGCAATCCCATTTCTTTCTAAAGTTGATTTTGCACTACTTGCTCTTCCCCCCGAAAGACAAACCAACACAACCTCTTTCCCTTTTAATTCATTGACGCGACTCTCCAAAGACTGCAATGGTATATTAATACTTCCTTTAGCATTGCCGGATTGAAATTCCTGTGCGGAACGAACGTCTACAATGGTTGCTCCATTGTCAATTAGTTCTTTAAAATCTGTGTTTGAACCTGTCATCATCTTTATGATTTTAGTTAAAATTCCCATTTTATCTGATTGTTATAATTCACTTGGACAAACATAATTGCTGACCTTGGTGTTAGTTTTTTTGATTGAATCAAACCCTCCTAGTACGTTTACAAAATTGTGTATTCCTCTGGATTTGAGAATAGATTCAGCAATTACTGAACGGTACCCTCCCGCGCAATGAATGTAATTGTTGGTTGTATTTTGAAAGTTATCTAGGTAATTATTGATATCCACCAACGACGTATTAATGGCGCCGATAACATGTTGTGATTGAAACTCTGACTCTTTCCTGACATCGTAAACTGTGAGTGATAAATCAACTGCTAGCTTCGAAAAATCTTGAGCCGAGATTGACTCAATCGAGTCAACGTCTCTGTCACTTTTTTTCCACGCTTCAACTCCTCCTTCTAGGTATCCTAAAACTTGGTCAAAGCCAACCCGAGCCAACCTCGTAATTACCTCTTTTAATTTATCATTTCCGCACACCAATAAAATTGGTTGATTTACGTCTTCCAACATTGCTCCAACCCAAGGAGCGAATCCTCCCTCAACTCCAATAAAAATCGATTTGGGAATGTGAGTTTTTGTAAATTCATCTTGATGTCTCACATCTAGTATTATAGCACCTGTGTTGTTAGCAGCCTCCTCGAATCCTGAAGGACTCATACCTACTTTCCCTCTTTGTAACACCACATCAATGTCCTCATAACCCCTTTTATTAAGCATCACGTTTAATGGGAAATAAGCAGGAGGCGCTAGTAGTCCATCTGTTACTTCTTGTACAAATTCAGCCTTGGTCATGTCAGCACGTAAGGCATAATTATTTTGCTTTTGATTCCCAACGGTCCCAGTAGTTTCCTTGCTCATTTTTTTCCCACAAGCGGATCCAGCACCATGCCCAGGATACACGATGGTGTTATCAGGTAAGGTCATTATTTTTGTTCTTAAGCTGTCATAAAGTGTTTTAGCTAATTGTTCCACGGTAATCTCACTTGCTTTCTGAGCCAAATCAGGCCGCCCTACATCGCCCAAAAACAAAGTGTCACCTGTGAATATTGCATGTTCTGACCCGTTTTCATCCAGTAATAAAAAAGAGGAACTTTCCATTGTGTGCCCAGGGGTATGAAGTACCCTTATTTTTACCTTACCTAACTTAAATTCTTGGTTATCCGCAGCTACTGTGCATTCAAATTCCGGATTGGCATTTGGACCATAAACTATTGGCGCTCCCGTTTTTTGGGACAGTGTTACATGACCGCTAACAAAGTCAGCATGAAAGTGTGTTTCAAAGATGTACTTAATTTTAGCGTTTTGACTTTTCGCCATTTTTAGGTACGTGTCAACTTCCCTAAGTGGGTCGATTATAGCAACATCTCCATCACTTTCAAGGTAGTAAGCTCCTTGAGCCAAACAGCCTGTATACAATTGTTCTATTCTCATAATTTAAATATATAGGAAAATAATTAAGTAGTCAGCAACATTTGTTACACAGCAACTTTTACTACAAATCATTTTGCAAAGTAATGTGATTTTGCCTTACTACCATCTTGCCATCAAAATCGTCGATAGCATCTTGAACGGTTAAATAAAAGTTTGAAGATCCAATTTGGGCAGTAATGTCACTTTTTTCAAAAATGTCTCTAACCGGCCCTATCGCATTGGTTACTTTTATTTGAATTTCGGCATTCGATATTTCGGAGCAAGTTCTCCTTAGCATATTGGCGGCTGAAGAATCGATGTAGTTAATTGCCTCCACACTGAGTACCAGTAATTTCAAATTGTCTCCTTTTAGTTTTATTTGCTCCATCAGGTTTTCCTTAAAAAAACTAGCATTAGCAAAATACAATTGAGCGTCAAAGCGAACAATTAGTATCTCTTCTCTTTGTTTCACCTCTGGAAACCGATTGATGTTTTTGTATAAATTTTGACCTGAGAACTTTCCTAGTACGGCCATGTGTGGTTTTGTTGTTCTGTATATCAATATTAACAAGGACAAAAGGACACCTAGCACGATTCCCTCAGTGATACCAACGACAAGGGTGATTACAAAAGCAAACATCAATAAAAAAAACTCATCCTTTCTATTTTTCCACAGTCTTAATGGGTACTTGTAATCAATTAAGGTAAGTATGGACATCACGATAATTGAAGCCAAGGCTGCATGAGGTAAATAATAAAATAATGGGGTTAAAAAGAGTAAAGTAAAACCTACAACGATGGCTGATATCAAGGAGGCTATTCCTGTTTTTGCACCAGCTTCATTATTAACCGCTGTTCGAGATAAACCTCCTGTGGTTGGATATGATTGAAAAAAGGAACCGATCAAATTGGACGCACCTAATGCTATCAGTTCCTTATTAGGGTCCACTTTATAATAGTTGTGCTTTTGCTCTATCGTTTTTGCTATCGAAATAGCTTCCATATAGGATACTAGGGACAACGTCAATGCGACGGGTAATAGTTCAATGCTGTTAATTACTGATAAATGAGGAGCTATCAGTGAGGGCAATCCTTGTGCAATCTCTCCAACGACTGAAACTCCTAATAGTTCCAAATCTAAAAAACTAGTTACTAAAATCCCCAATATTACAACCACAATTGCTGAAGGAATTTTTGGCGCAATTTTTTTAAGTAGAATGATCATCGCAATTCCTACGAACGACATTGTTACAGTAACCACGTGCATTTCGCTTATTTGGAAATATAGATTATGTAGTATTTGATGTATTTGGTTACTTCGTTCTATATCAACTCCTAGCATGTGTTTTAGTTGATTAAAAGCAATGATGACTGCAGCTCCAGATGTAAACCCACTGATTACAGGTTTAGACAAAAAGTTTACTATAAAGCCTAATCGAAAAGCACCCATTAACAATTGAAACAAGCCAATTAAAAATGCGAGACAAATTGCTAAAAAAATGTAGTTTTCTGAGCCGGCGATAGCCATTACACTTAATCCTGAGGCAACCAATAAGGAGTCCATTGCTACAGGCCCAACAGCCAATTGTCGAGAAGTTCCCAAAAAGGCATATATTACTTGAGGAACTAAAGCCGCGTACAAGCCTAACACAGGTGGTAATCCAGCAATCATAGCATATGCCATCCCTTGCGGAATTAGTATAATACCGACAGTTAATCCAGCAGGAATGTCACCCAACAGTTGCTTTTTACTGTAAGTCGTAATCCAACCTAGGAAAGGAATG
>JBLIBC010000198.1:0-5430 GCA_047632015.1 Glaciecola sp. | reverse complement strand
TTACCGCAATTACCAACCGAGGAGGTACGACGAACAACTGAATTCGAAAAAATATTATAAATGAAGAAATTGCTAAACATTCCCGTTCTAGATTAGGTTGCACTAAATCAAGAACTACCGCATAAATGGTTTGCTTTTCCTGTCATTCAAGATTTAAATCACTTTAATCATCATATAAGGAGTCAAAAATAAGATTGGATAAAGAAACCGAGCTTCCTTGTGGCCTATTAAAAAATGTACCAGTAAAAAAGGGAGAACAACCCATGTGGTAATACTTTTCCTGAACATGAATTGGTATATCATTGTCCCCAATATAGGTGCAAGGCTAAAGGGAGGAATAGCTTGTAAAAATGTTTGTATGATGTAACAGTACCAAGGTTCTACACCAAATGATTTAGACTTCCCTAATAGGAGATTTTCCTCGAAATAATTCCATGCACTTAATACCATTCACCATAGAACCAACTGTCAACAAATAAGCCAATAGCTATCACTACAGTAACGCCAAAAAGGAGCGTGATTAAATTGGTAAGCTTTTCATTTTTTAATGAAGAGCATCCATGCACAAATCCCCATTGTCATTGCGGCAGTTTGATACCTGAATGAAAAAGATAAGCCAAGCAATAACCCTACCGATAACAACTCAATTTTACTGCTGTGTTCTTTTTTTAAGAACCATAAAAACGCGCCAGCAAAAAAAACAGTTCTGACCAGTTTTCAGAGGAATATCTTACCCCGTTTTATACAACCAGCCACATCAAAAGTATAAGAACAATTTTTTTAGCAGTAATTTTTGAAATTCATCTTTAAAATTTTGATACGTAAAATGAAAAATCAAAAGCTTAGTAAAGCGGAGAGTATTCTGGTAATTAAGGTAAAAGTAAATGGATTGCTGATTACAAAGAAGGATAGGAAATTATAAAGCGCAACTGTAATTGCAGGTTGAATAGCGGGACGCATTTTTCCCGTGTAATCCCAAGGCAAATTCTTGGCTTCAGTTAAACCAAGTTTAAGTCCTGCAAATTCCAATATTTGGAAATGTTCATCAAAAATTGTGGTACCCTGTGGAAAATACTACAGCTAGCACGAACGACAAAGCACTTATTATGTATGCCCTTTTTCAAGTTTTCCGAATTCCATCACATCAAAAGTAAACAGTAGGTTTAAAATAAAAAAGCCCCGCATAAATGCGAGGCTTTTCAGTATAGTTTAAAACTGATTAAACAGCTGATTTTTTAATTCTTGAACCTATTAATGCGTAAAACAACATGTACCCTTGACATGCCACAATGAACAAGAACGACGCTTGCCATCCGATAGAATCTGCAAAAGTTGCTTGTACGTATGGAATTACTGCTCCACCGGCAACACCCATTAATAAGTAACCAGAACCCTGATTTACGTATGGTCCTAATTTGTCAATTGCTAATCCAAATATGTAACCCCACATTACTGAGTGAAACAATCCAACGCCAGTTAATGCCCAAACACCAACATTTCCACCAATTAAACTTCCTGCCAACGTAAGAGCCATAGACCCTAAACTCACTACAATAAGACCTTTTCTATTGTCAACATTTTTAAAGATAGATGAACCAATAAAACGACCTACCATTAACCCTCCCCAATAAAGAGAGATTTTTAATGTAACATCACCAGGTTCCCATCCCATTCCTTCTAAATATAATTTTAAGTTGTTACCAGATGCAACTTCAGCACCAACGTAACAAAAAATAGCAAGAACTCCCATTGTCAAATGACTAAATTTCCATGCTGTACCTTCTAGCTTTACAGGAGTGTCATCAGTTTTTGTTTCTCCTCCTTGACTGATGTTTGGTAAGCTTACTCTACTAAAAAGAGCAGCTAGTAAAACCGCAAATATTGTTAAACCTATGTAAGGGATCTCAACATCTCCAACTTTAAGGTTGTCCATGTCCTTTCCTCCAAATATCACATAAGTAGCAAATATAGGAGCAATAGTAGTTGCTAAAGAGTTGAATGCTCCAGCTAAATTTATTCTACTACCTGATGTTTCAGGAGTTCCTAATGCAGCTATGTAAGGGTTAGCTACTACTTGCAGCATCGTGATACCAGCTCCTAATAGAAAAGAACCAGTAACAAAGATTGGAAAAGACACCGCTTTAGCTCCGGCGAAAAAAGTGGCTAATGCTACTGCAACTAATAAAAGAGCAAACACCAACGTTTTTTTGTACCCCATTTTATCCACCATCATTCCTGCAGGAGCTCCAGTAACAACAAATGCAATAAAGAACGCGCCGGTTAAAATTGTGGATTGAGCATTAGTTAAATCGAATAAGGCTTTCATTGGTCCTTGAAGCTGTCCGTTAAGTACAGTTAAGAATCCAAATAAGAAGAACAAAATTACCATCAATATAAATGGCACTTTGTAATTTGCTGCTTTAGTTGTCATAAAAATTAATTTAGTTTGTTTTATTTTTTTTAATCGTCGTCAAAGAAACACTATTTTTATATTATACTAAAATGTTTCCAGTCATTTCTTTTGGTATTTCTACGTTCATCATGTGTAAAATGGTAGGAGCAAGGTCGCCTAGTTTCCCATTTTTCACTTTTTTGTAATCGTCGTCCAACAAGAAAATAGGAACTGGATTAGTTGTGTGTGCAGTGTGTGGTGAACCATCTTCATTTATCGAGAAATCGGCATTTCCATGATCGGCAATAATTACAAAACTGTAACCATTGTCTTGTCCTGTTTCAACCACTTGTTGAACCGATGCATCCACTGTTTCACAAGCTTTTATAATGGCATCATAAATCCCAGTATGACCTACCATGTCTGGATTAGCAAAGTTTAAGCAAACAAAGTCAACATCCCCTTTAGCCAATTCAGTACAAATTTTACTTGTCACTTCAGGAGCACTCATTTCTGGTTGTAAATCGTAGGTAGCTACTTTTGGTGAGGCGGCGATTAATCTTTTTTCACCAGTAAACTCTTGCTCTCGTCCTCCTGAGAAAAAGAAAGTCACGTGAGGATACTTTTCAGTTTCAGCAATTCTGATTTGAGTTTTTCCAGCACCTTCCAATACTTCACCCATGGTGTTAACCAAGTTATCCTTTTTGTACGCAATTTGTACGTTTTGAAACGACTCGTCATACTTAGTCATTGTCACATAATGCAAATTCATTTTGCTCATGTTTTCATCAGGGAAATCTTGTTGAGATAATGCTTGAGTAATTTCACGACACCTGTCAGTACGGTAGTTGAAGCAAATTACCACGTCTCCTTCTTTAATTTGACCAACTGGATTGTTGTTATTATCAACCATAACAACAGGTTCCACAAATTCATCTGTGATACCAGCGTCATAAGATGCTTGCATTGATGCTATAGGATCTTGGGATTTTATTCCCTGTCCTTTCACCATTACATTGTATCCTTTTGCCACTCTTTCCCATCTCTTATCCCTGTCCATGGAGTAATACCGGCCAGTTATAGTAGCTATTTTTCCATTGGATTTTTTTAAGTGATTTTGCAAATTAGTGATGCACCCTAATCCTGATTTTGGATCACAATCTCGACCGTCCGTAAAAGCATGAATATTTACATCTTCCACACCATATTGTTTAGCCATATCACATAATGCGTGCAAATGAGCTTGCGATGAGTGAACCCTTCCTTCGGAAACTAAGCCTACATAATGCACAGACTTTCCGTTTTCTTTGGCATGATTCAAAGCATTTACTAATACTTCGTTTTCAAAAAAGCTTTTGTCTTTAACCGCTAGGTTTATTTTTACTAAATCTTGATAAACAACCCTACCTGCACCGATATTTAAATGTCCCACTTCGGAATTTCCCATTTGCCCTTCAGGTAACCCCACCTCTTCACCTGAAGTGCTAAGTTCAGCATTAGCGTAATTACTGTATAAGCTATCCACAAAAGGTGTATTAGCGTTAAAAATAGTGTCGGACTTGCTTTTGTCTCCATGACCCCAGCCGTCCATGATAATTAGGACAAATTTCTTTTTTGACATAGTATGTTTTTATTTTAGGTAATCGTATTAAACTTGCACGCGAATATAGCACCTTTGGGAGAATTATTTTGCACAGAGACACTTCCATTGTGCTGCTCCACTAAATATTTTACCAAAAACAAACCTAAGCCTGTGCCTTGCTGTTTTCTGGTGTTTTCATCACCTATTCGGTAAAACTTATTGAATATTTTGTTTCGCTCTTCCAGTGGGACACCAGCACCTTGATCGGTCACACTAAAAAGAACATGTGATTCTTTTTTCATTAAAGTAATAGTTATGTTGGAATTGTCAGGGCTGTATTTGATAGCATTACTAACTAAATTGGTAGTTATAGAAACCATGGCGTTTTCATCTCCTATGAATTTTAGGTCTGGTTCAAGTAAAAATTCAAAATCTAACTTTTTAGTGTTGGACTCCATTAATTGAAGAGCGGTGTCCTGAATTAATTGACTTAAGTTCAGTGTTGATTTATGGAGGAACAAGGAGCGGTCATCAATTTTTGTGGCTAGTAAAATACTTTCCACTAAGTTGTTTAATCGGTCAGTGTCGGACAATGATTTAGTTAATATGTCTTGTTGTTTTTCAGGAGGTAAGTCCCTTTTAATAAGTGTTTGTATGTACAATTTAAGACTTGCAATAGGAGTTTTAAGTTCGTGGCTTACGGTCATTAAAAAGTTTTTTTGCTGCAAGGATAAATTCAGATCCTTTTTTAAGGTACGCACCGAAAATATAAAGCTAATTAGGAGTATCATTAAAAACACTGCTCCTTCACCAAAAATCATCCATTTTTTAGCTTCCATTTCTGGAGCTGTGAAAAGGTCGTTTGAAAGACTAAAAATACTGTACATCCACCACACAGACTGGAAGACGATATACAATAATAAAAAGAAAAAAAGGGTGTAAACTTTTCGGTTTTTCATGCTAATTTTGAACGGAGGCAAAAGTATAAAAAATAATGCTCCTAAATTCGCTGAAAAACTTATATTTGCGCATTATTGGTAAAAACAGACTTATACAATTTTAGAGATGCAAAATAAAAATACTATTAAAGCCATAATTATCTTTCTTTCACTGATTTGTCTGTGGGAGATGTCGTTCACAGTATTCACAAAACTAGCAGAGAGTGATGCTCAAGAGGAGGCGGGTTCATCTTCCAGTGCTGAGTACATACAATTACTGAAAGACAAACAGGACGAAAAAGTGTGGATGGGCTACACATACATGGAATGTAAAAGAAGGGAAATTAACCTTGGTTTGGATTTACGTGGAGGTGTCAGTGTGACTTTGGAAATTTCAATGAGCGAGTTAGTTGCTTCAATGGCTGGTGAAAATGCTGAATCTCCATTTTTTAAGAAAGTAGCAGAGAGAACGACTGAATTACAAAGATCTGAACAAGCATCGTATGTGGACTTGTTTT
>JBLIBC010000197.1:0-5431 GCA_047632015.1 Glaciecola sp. | reverse complement strand
ATTCCGAGGAATCCCATGATTTTCCGATGAGTTAAATGATAACTAAAGGGAATTTATTACTATCTGTAAAACACTCCACTAATTGAATAAATCAACAATGATGTTCAACGTAAAACAAAAAAAAAGGAGCAACCACTTGGTTACTCCTTTTTGAAGAATCTGAAAAGTCGTTTACTTAAAATGACATCAATCAAATAAAACCCAACTACATACTTTTTGGATAGGAATTATAAATAATAGCAATCAGAATACCTAGATATAATAGTTGACTTAATCTTTTAGACATCATAGTTTACAACTTTAAAATTGATCTAATTCAAAAGTAATTTGTGTTGCCTTAAAAGGTTAATTTGATTTCACACACAATGAAATTTTCAAATTAACATTAACAAAATTGACTGATTTTAATACTGATTTGAATGTTGTTTTGTGAATTTCACAACTTCAAGAGGTGCTATTATTGAAATGGCATTTTTTTGATTTCCCAAAAGACAAGTTCCGCGCCAAAACCCACTAATAATTGCGCTTTAATTGATGTAAAATTAATCACACAAAACTCCAAGCTAATATGCGGCTTTGCTTTTGTCCTTGACCCATTGAAATGGTTTTCATTCGAGCGGGTTTTACCGTTTTTAAAGTCCGGTAAGCGTGTTTCAAATTGGATTCTTTTGATATTAAAGTAGTAAACCACGTACATGAACTTTCGTGCTCTTTGCTTTGTAATATCATGTTTTTAACAAACTCCACTTCACCTCCCTCGCACCATAATTCCTTACTTGTCCCACCAAAATTTAAGCTTGCTTTAGTTACTTTCTCTCCTTTCAGATTACGGAGTTTACGGAGTGTGCCTTTATCAGCTTCTTCTTTTGAAGCGTGAAAAGGAGGATTACACATGCTTACATCAAATGCTTCACCTTGCTTTATTATTCCTGTAAAAATATTGGTTACTGATTTTTGCAACCTGAATGTGATGTGGTTGGTTAATGCTGAATTTGAATTTACTATTTCTCGGGCTGAACTTAAGGCTTTGTCGTCAATGTCTGATCCCACAAATGACCAACCGTATTCCATCACTCCAATAACTGGATAAATGCAATTTGCTCCTACTCCGATGTCCATACATTTTACCTCTTTTTTTCCTGACAACAAATCGGACAAGTGATGAATATAATCTGCTCTTCCAGGAATAGGTGGGCATAAATACATAGGAGAGATGTCCCAGTTTACATTATAATAACTCTTTAAAAGAGCCTTGTTCATCACTTTTACAGCTTTTGAATCAAAAAAATTAATGGATAATGTTCCATGTTTATTTGGCTGAACAAACTTTACCAGCTCAGGACAAGCCGCTGTTAATTCCTTGAAATTATATTTGCCTTGGTGTTTATTTCTTGTGTGGAAAGTGGGTTTCATTGAATTTCAATTTTGTCACAAAACGGGTTAAGCATTATTACTCTTGAGAATGCAAACCAATTTTATTTCCTTCACTGTCTTCAAAGTACGCCATGTACCCAATTTCGGGACTGATAGCTGTTTTAGGCATTAACACTTTTCCTCCTGCTGACTCAATTTTTTCAAGCACCCCGTCCATCACTGGATTGGCGTTCAAATAAACTATTGTCCCTGTATTACTTGGTTTATGCATCATGCTGTGTGCTATTCCCCCTGATGCTTTTCCCGATTTTGGTTCAGCTGGAAAAAATGCCATTTTCATTCCCATCATTTCATGTTGAGGCATTTCAATGTTAAAAATATTTTCATAAAATGCTTTTGCTCTTTCAAAGTCCGATACTGAGATTTCGAACCAGTTTAAATTGTTTGATTGTGCGTCCATGATAAAATAGGGTTTGGTTAAGGGTAAAAGGTACAATATACTCAAACCAAATAGCTTTTCGGGAGTTTCACCGGAGGGCTATTTGGTTTGAGTATATATTTCATAAAAAAGCCCCGCGTATTGCGAGGCTTTTTACGGAGTATTGTCTCAATTACTTCTTTAGCAATTTTCTAGTTGCAACACCTTCGTTTGTTTTTACTCTAAGCATGTACAATCCTGATAATAATCCCGAGGTATTTAACTGAATCCCTTTCATATCGTTAGCAGATGATTGTAAAGTATTATTTACTAGTACTTTATCTGTTAAATCTAATAATTAAACTTCCACAGCGCAAGAATTAATGGTACTCAAATCAATGTTCAAAATATTTTGAAACGGATTTGCTGTAGTACTACCATCAAGACTCTCATTTGTAACAGAAGCAGCACTTAATGCATCTCCCCTTGTAAAGCTTATTGTTTCAGAAGCATCTGAAGCCAACAACATAGCATTTTTGACCTGGGTTTCATCGGTTTCAAAAATATTATCTTCCGTGTCAACAATACCTACAAGAAAATAATTACCGTCGTCAATTCCTAGGTTATCATGCAAGTTTTTACTGCTCCAATTGTTCAATAAAAAAGAAGAACATCAATTTATTCCAGCTGTAAAAACTTGTCGATCTATTTCGACATATGTTCCAAAGTCGTTCATGTCTGACTGAATTCCCCGTGAAATGGTAAATTCATCATTAACTGCTACACCTTCATCTTCACCAAAGGTGAAAACAAGTTGGAAACAATACCGGTACTCGCATTAAAATCAAATCCAAAATCGATGGATTACCCGTTAACCATGTGCAAATTTTGAGCGTTTAAGCTAGTTAAAACAAGTATTAAAATGCTCAAACAAATAGTAAGCTTTTTTTCATAACATTATGTTTTAAAAATTTATAATTCTCTCGCTACTTTTCAAAGAGCGTGCCATCGTTTTTATGACGAACTGATAATACCAGCAGATTTAAGCTACTAATAAAACTCTTTTAATCGAATATTCCGCCGTTTACCTTATTAAATATGATGTTTTGAACCGCAGCTATTTTTGAAAAACCGCGAACGTCATTGCCATCCCATAGGTTATTCATTTCGCCATATTGAGCAGCCGTAGAGTTCATTAAGTCATGATCCGATTCAATACCCAATACTTGAAAATGATTTGGTGACAAACGCACCTTTACTTTTCCTGAAACGTACTTTTGAGTGTCTTCCAAGAAGGTTTCAATGTTACGCATAACAGGGTCTAAGTACTGACCTTCATGTAATAAATTACCGTACCAATTAGCTAATTGGTCCTTCCAATACAGTTGCCATTTTGCCAAAGTGTGTTTTTCTAATGTATGATGCGCTTTGATTATAACTAAAGGTGCCGCAGCTTCAAATCCTACTCGTCCTTTAATACCTACAATGGTATCTCCTACATGAACATCACGTCCAATTCCATATTCACAAGCGATGTCATTTAATTTTTGAATTGCCGAAACTGGATCTAATTTCTCACCATTCAATCCCACAAATTCACCTTTTTCAAAAGTTAACTCTACCTCACTTTCCTCTGTCTTTTGAATTTGAGATGGAAAAGCGTCCTCAGGTAAAAATTCATCTGAAGTTAAAGTTTCCTTCCCTCCTACTGAAGTGCCCCAAATCCCTTTATTAATAGAATAAGCAGCTTTGCTCCAATCTCCCTCTACACCATGCTTTGTCAAAAATGCTATTTCCTGCTCACGGGATAGTTTGTTGTCTCGGATTGGAGTAATGATTTCCGCCTCAGGATATATAATGTGAAATGCCATGTCAAAACGCACTTGATCGTTCCCTGCTCCTGTACTCCCATGAGCAATAGCATCAGCGCCCAGTTCTTTAGCATACTGAGCAATAGCTATTGCTTGAAAAATTCTTTCCGCACTCACACTTAAAGGATAAGTGTTGTTTTTTAGTACGTTTCCAAAAATTAAATACTTGATGCATTTGTCGTAAAACTTTTGCGTTACCGTAACTGCTTTGTAACTGGCAAGTCCAATAGTGTTAGCTCGTTTTTCTACAAAATCCAATTCCTCTGGAGAAAATCCACCTGTATCAACTAATATAGCGTGCACTTCATAACCTAAATCACCCAAATATTTAACACAATAGGTTGTGTCCAATCCTCCACTATAAGCTAATACTACTTTTTTCATGATGTCTTTTTTATACTGAGACTCAAAAAAACAACAGAGAGGTCATTATGATGTCTCCTCTTTGTTATTTTTATCTGTCGATATTTTTTTATTATCCTTTGGATCGTAAAGCATTCCTGTACATAAACAATGCTTTTTGTTAGTCCGCTTTAATATATCATAGTTTACACAACTTTGACAGCCTTTCCAAAAATCCTCATCGTCAGTCAGTTCCGAAAACGTTACTGGTCGGTATCCCAATTGAGAATTAATTTTCATCACCGGTAACGAAGTTGTTAATCCAAACAATTTTGCTTCCGGAAACTGCTCCTGTGACATTTCAAATGCCTTTTGCTTTATTTTTTTTGATAAACCAACTCCACGGTGTTTTTCATTGACAATTAATCCTGAATTTGCCACGTATTTCCCATGCCCCCAAGATTCGATGTAACAAAAACCCGCTACCTCACTACCATCCAAAGCAATAATTGCCATTTTTTTTGTCATTTTTTCGACAATGTATTCGGCTTTTCGCTTGGCAATTCCTGTCCCCCTCTTTTTTGCTGCATCCTCAATCATAGCAGCTATTTCCACGGCATAACCTGCATGGGAGTCATTGGCTACTAGTATGTCGATTTTATTATTCAAAACTATCCTTACAAGGTATTTCGGGTAAATGTAATACATTTTTGACTTTCCTCCAGTTGAATAAATATGAGAATAGTCTATCATTTTTAGAACCTTTTGAATTTCTTTGCGTAACAAGAGAATAACAACTTACCTACAGAGAAATAATATGTTAAAATTGACCCAATATTTAGCTATAATAGGATTAATGTTAAGCAATACAATAAGCGCTCAGCATGAAAAATGTGCAAGCTCACACATGCAAAACCAGCTTATAAAAGAGCAAGCAGGATATGCTGATGCACTGCTTGCTAATGAACGACAAATTCAATCCATTATAGCGCGTAAAAAAAGAAGTAAAACCACTGAGGACGTACTTACAATTCCTGTAGTGATTCATGTGGTGCATTTAGGAGAATCTATTGGTGTTGGAAATAATATTTCAGAAGAGCAAATTACAAGTGGAATAACCCAATTGAATGAAGGATTCAGGAATGAAAATGGTCTAGGACTTGACCTCAAAATCGAATTTGAGTTAGCTGTTCTTGACCCCAATTGTGCTAGCACAACCGGGATATTACGGGTAGACGGAAGTGGTGTCTCAGGATACTCTACTAACGGTGTACTATCAAGTTCAATAGGAGCAGACGAAACAGCAGTAAAAGCTTTAAGCATATGGTCCAACACAGACTACTATAACATTTGGTTGGTGTCAGAATTTGATGGTAATGATGGTGGAAATGGAACACAGGGCTTTGCTTATTTTCCTGGAGCTAGT
>JBLIBC010000196.1:0-5468 GCA_047632015.1 Glaciecola sp. | reverse complement strand
AGCGCACTTCGTGAGCAAGATAGAAAAGTTAACGGGCAGAAGTTTTTCTATTAAAAGAGTAGGTCGACCTAAAATAGAGAAGCGAAAAGATAAATAAATTAGTCGCTGTCCCTAATTCTTTTAGAGGACATGTTGTTTCGGTAATCTAGCATTTCTTCATAAGAAGAATGATGATCATGATTATTTAAAAGTTTAATATTAATTGTTATGTATCTTCACGTTCCAATTAATTGAACTGTCCTATGAATAATCTTAACGTATCGCTTGCTTTTTCATCTCTGTTGTTTTGTTTATTTATAAGCTACCAATCTTTTGGTCAATGCTCAAATACTGCCTATGTTGAAGCCGTGAGAAATGGAGATTTTGAGGCTGGATATTTAACAGGTGCTGACACTGCTCATGATTTCACTCCAGGAGGAGATTTTGATTTTAGAAGTGATTTAAGATTTGCAGGAGAGTATGATTCTACCACCAGTTGTAATTGGGCTATGGGGGATCAATATGCTGTTGCTCGAGCTGAGAGTTATACTTGTTCATGGACAAATATAATTGATCAATCTTATTGGGGGGTGGATTATGCGCCTAGCACAAAGTTCAAAGACCATACTCCTGGTAAAAATGGTAAAGGATTTTGCTTACAAGCAGACATGTATACAAAGGGTTTGACTGATAGCACAAGAAGAACAGCATGGGAGCAAAAAATAACTGTTTTCCCTAGTGAAACTTATTACTTTTCGATGTGGCAGGCCAACTTTGGAGGGGGTGTTCAAGCAGTTATGCAGGTGACAGTGTTGCCAATTTTAAATGGTACAATTGACCAATCTGCGGTAGAAGTACTTGTGGATTCCGCCCAAGTTGATAGCGTAATGGTTTGGGGTCAGTTCAAAGGACAATGGACTCCATCTAAAACATACAATGAAGTGTACTTGAGAATAGAATATCTCAAGCTTGACGGAGGTTCTACCGGTTTAGATGTTGCTATCGATGATGTTTCTTTTAAAAATGGAATTGATATAACAAATGTGAATCTAGCACCAATTAGCGAAAACAGAAATGCATGTGAGGCTGGGGCTAAGTTCGAAATCAATACCCAGGAAACTTCTGGCAGCAGATACCCTATTGGAAATGTACCAATTTACTGGTTTAAAGGTGATACCTACATCCAAAATGAAATTACTGGCTTCCAAAATGACTCAGTAGTTGAATTTACAGAAACAGGAAATTATAGATTCTGCATTGACTACGGCGGCAATGAACACTACAACGGAACCATTTCGGTGACCGACGGAGTATCTATATCCTATGCAGACTTTAACTTGTGTAATAATCCAAATGAGGTTTTAAAAGCTTCAGCATATGATACTTCTCAAGTCTCAGGGTATCAATGGACTTTGAATAATGGTGCTGTTTTCATACAAGATTCTTTCGTTGTAACAAGCCCTGACACCATTTATGTTCAGGTATTGAATAAAGGTCCCTTTTCATGTGCTGCACATGATACTGTAAAAGTTAGCTCTTCATTTTTTACAGTAACCGACAGCATTACTTACTGTCCGGAAGATGAAATATTATATGTGACCGGTAATGAAGGTCGAGTGCTATCAATTGACTCATTGGGACAGCAGATAATCGGAATCGGAGATTCGATTCAATTCTCTGGAACTGAAATTCCAGTTGGAGCAGAACATTTGTACCTAAGAGCAGTAAGTTTTTTAGGCAAAGATACTGCGGCTCTTTATGATTTAACAAATTCTGGTTCTGTTTGGCTTGGAAAGAACATCCAGCTGAAAGTAAATAGAAGAGTGGTTGTAGAAAGTGCCAAAATCACCACTAAAGTAGGTACTGAAGGAACATACGGAATTAAATTTTCCGGTCAAGTATCAACCTCTAAAGCTGTTTTCTTGAAACCCAATTCAACTCAAACGATCCAATTGGGTCAAATCCTGGAGCCTGGAAACTATACTATCACGGGTGACTATTGGGCAAATATGCAAGTGAATACATACGGCGGACAGGTGACCCAAAATCAATATTTAAATGGTGCTGTTGAATTTCAAAGTGGATTCTGGCATGAGGTATTTTTGCAGGATATCGTTTTTAGAGAGGTGGGTGAATATTGTCATGCCGAAAAACTACCTGTAACCAGAAAAGATTACTGTGAAAACACTTTAAACTTGAAAGATGTAAACGATCGTTTCAACGCTTGTATTGAAGACACGTTTGAGGTTAAATTATATGACCTACAAGACAGTCTTTATGATTTGTCAAATCATTCGGTGAATTGGTTTGGACCAAATGACTATGTAGTTAGTAATACTAGTTTGAACGGTTTCAGGGTGTCCTTTAAGGAAGAAGGCACTTACCGTTTTAAAGTGACAAATCCTTCCTCTTCTAAAGTGTTCAATGGATTCGTTGAAGTTTACTCTTTATACAATACCGACTTTAAAGATTTAACGTTATGTGACGCAGATTCTAATTATGTACTTAGAGTAAATCCCCACAGCAATAATGTTACCATTGATTGGCATGACCACTTAGGAAACACTTATTATGCTGACACCTTGCTTCTTGTTCAAGGAGGAACTTATTTGTCACAAGCAACATCAGGGGCAAATCTCTCATGTTATGACAGAGATACGATTGAAGTAAGTGATTTGTTATTTTCTGTTCAGGACACTATTTATGCTTGCGGTGAAGATTCACTTTATACCCTCAGTGTTGGTGGCAGCAGAATTGTATTCAGCGAGGATTCCGAAGGATTGAAGTACCTGGGAGATGGGCCGAATTATGAATATTCTACAAAATCTAGCTTTTCAACGGTTTATGTGAAAAATGCTTATGCTATCAATTTCACTTCTAGCTTTAATTATACTGGGGCTGATACTGTTAAAACTTATGGAAGCCCTAACTCGATGAGATTGGAGTTCAATGAAGATGTTTATTTGACTAGTTTTAAGCTAAAAGTAAATAAGAATAGTAGTGACACAATTGAATGGGGAGTCGATGGTATTTTCTTTACTGATCCTGTTGGAAATGACAGTATACTTGAGGTCCAAACAAACGTATTATTAGAGGCGGGCACACACACCTTTAGAACATTCGATCCCGTTTATTCTAACGTTGTGAACCATATTTCAGATACCGTCCAAACCTTGTTTGATGGTCTGATCGTTTTCCCAACAGTTCAAAACAATTTTTTCATGTATGATATGACGTTCTCCAAAATTATTCAAGCTTGTCCTGCACGATCAGTATATTTTGAAACCGATTCAAGTAAATGCTTACTCACTACAATAGAAGAATTGAACGTAGGTCAAATAAATGTATATCCAAATCCAACCAGAGGGTCATTTATGATTCAATCGGGAGAGCCGATTAATAAAGTTTCAGTATATGATCAGTCAGGTAGGGTAGTTCAGAGTAATGTTACTTCAGGTACAGACTTTTCCAAAATTGAGTTGTATTCAGCTGGGGTCTATTTTATACGTATAAGCACTGATAAAAAGGAGTTTATGAAGAAGGTTGTTGTTGTAAAGTAGGTAAGTACCAATCAGCATCGAGATGTTTTGCTACAGTTTTTGAAAGTGTAAAAATCCGTAAAGTCACGTAAATATTCGAGAACGTTTTTCTTACGGGTACGAGCGATAGCCTTTAGGTTTGTGTTAACCTAAATAAGGTGTTTATCTTTATTTGCAAACAGTATAAATCAACCCCCAGTAGTGACGTTTTATGAGCGAAGTCAGGCTAAAGACCTATATCTCGATATAATCTACTACTGGTTTTTTAGACAAGCATCAAATAGAAATTAGGGAAAGACCCAATATTAAGGCTTTGATAAGTAGTCCTTGGTCGAAAATCCTCAAGTCCTTATTTGGTAGAGGATTTTCGACCAAGGACTATTTAAGGTAATACAGCTGATCGGAAGTGATTCGTTTTTTCAACGTTCCATATCTTCTTAAATCACAATTGACTTAAAATAGTCGGGTCTTTTATATTTTTGTCTTTTGCCAATAAAAGAACTTTCGATATGATTTCAGCGGTTTTTGGATCGTCATCAATAAAGGGTAAAAACATCCTACCTCTGTGTTGAGAATGGACGGGAATAATTGACAAAGACGCACTAGCCACTTTGTGGCAAACCCCACTGCCAATATGAACAGAATAGTCTCCCAGCTCGCCTTTAATATTAACATGATTACCGGACAAGGAAACATTAGTAAGTTTAAAAAGCTTGCAAGTTTCTTTAATAATTACAGACCGCAATTCAATTGATGACTGACTCGCTTCTGGATCAACACCACCCACATGAGCCACACTCACCACCAAGTCAATGTCTCTCATGGTTTCCGAAAAAATCCTTTTGTCAATATCTTTAAAAGGTATTCTTTTGCCGTCTTTTCTTCCAAAAAAACCAATGGTTTCTATGGTAGGTGGTTCAATATCCGAAGGAGAAAACCAATCTGCCATGGCATACATTCGGGAAATGATGTTTTGTTTATGGTGAACTTTTTGAAGCCCTTCTTCGTAGTCCACCGTCCAGCTTTGCCCTTTTAAAAGCGCAATTGTTTTTCGAGGTTGCAATTGATGCCCAGCATACCTTCTTGAAATTGACTTTTCTTTTAATTCATCTTCTGTCGGAACATACAGTTCTCTAAATATTTGTTTAAAAGGTTGCACCAATTTATGCTCAAAACAATGTTTTTGAAAAGTCGACCACGTTCCTGAATCAAACAAATCGACGGAATGTGCAATTTTTATCTCTTTATCAAAGTCAATTTCTAGCCCTTCACTTGTAATTAACTTCCCGTCTTTCCAAAAGCCAATCTTCTCCCCAGAAATCAGTATTAACTTTTTTAGCATCGGAGCTACTACTGGATGCGTAAACAATGTTTTTATTTCTTCTTGAGAAAACACGTCACCATTAATCATGGCGGTTTCTAAACTTTTTTTCGTTCTTCGGTACTGCTCTCGAAGAGTTTTGTTGTCTGCTTTGAGTTTAATTAATTCTTTCTCCTTTTTATATTTTGCTGGGACAGATTTTAATTTTTTACCCGCCTTTAAAGCAAAAATTGAAGACTTCCCGTACTCATCTATTTCCAGAAATACTTTTGTTTCTCCGAATTCAATGTCCTTAGAGTTTTCTATTATTTCTTGAGCTTCTTTTGTTTCCATAGCCCATTGCAACCTCATTGGATCAGAAAAACCAGCCGTTCTTGCAAGGTTTTCCATAGCAATCCTAACAGCAATTGTTTCACTTGCCTGTCGTTGAGATCCAAACTGTTTACTCTCTTTTTTGAATTTTTGTAAAAATTGATAACGGATTAATACATCCTGAGAAGGATTGGCTTTACTAAGTGGAATAACCCCATAAACACGCAAGTAATCTTGGTTTCGCTTACTTTCTATACGTTCGGTAATCTCTTTTATTTTTATTTTTTTTAGGATCACATCGGCATACAATAAACCTC
>JBLIBC010000195.1:0-5483 GCA_047632015.1 Glaciecola sp. | reverse complement strand
AAAGCACTGACTAAACTATCACCCACCTCATTACTCACCACCCCAGTACTATCCTGACCAAGGACAGAGATATTCAAAAACAGTCCAATACCTAACATTACAGTAATTGCAACGCGTTCTTTTTTTAAATTAATTCTCATCAATAAACAACTTTATTTCACCGTTTTTCACGGCTTCATTATACATTTCCTTTTCCATCTTTTTAATCAAGCTCATCTTCCGCTTATTGATCAAAATGCTTTTAATCTTGGACTCAACCATTTCAAAAGGTGATTTATTGTCTTTTAACTGAAAATCAGTCAATTTAATTACCCATAAATCCCCTTCGGCCCATAACTCACGATAACTGTTGTTCGCTAAAAAATATTCATCGCTGTAAGGCTTTATAGGAACAATTTCCTTCATGTAATCCCACTTTACCCACGAACTATCATGAACTACGGAAAACAACTCGTGTTTATTCACCCACAAATTGTAATTTTCCTTTCCTACTGAATCAGTGTAAGACACCATTTTTTTACTCTTTTTTACTTCCGAAAAGTCTCCCTTCATTTTTAAGATCCGCACTTTTACGTAGTGCTCCTTTAATTCGAAATTTGAAGCGTTAAGGTCATAATACTTTTTCATTTCCTGGAGAGAAACTACAGTATCTACATGTTCATCAATGTATTTCGATTCTATTCTGTACCTAAGTAGTGAGTTTTCATATTCCTTTAACTCCTTAGTAAAATCCTTTTCCTCAGCAGCTAATTGTATTGCACCATGCTGAAGTACAACTTCATTTCTAATCCAATTGTGAACATATATTTTCACGTTTAAATCAGTAGTCTTTAAATCTTTGCCAAACAACAATTTCAATTCATTAGTACGAAGAGCGCTGTTTCCAATTTGAGCCACAACAGGCGAATCATTCAATTTTTCCTGCTCATTACATGAAATCAAAGCAACACCCAGCAGAAAAAACCAAAATAAATGGACCTTATTCCACATGTTTCATAAGTGCCTTCACACTCTCTTTGTTGTAAGTCAGCCTGTATTTACCACTTAATTCTTTTATCCAATCTTCCATTAATTGATCCTGATAATCAGCTGCTACCAAACCTTTTACCGACAATAACTCTTTAGCAGATCGCTCAAAAACTTCATTTACATCTAAAACTAAATAAGATTCATTGTCTTTTTTAATAGCGCTTATTCCTTTTTTGAATTCGATTCCTTCTAAAGCTGGCTTTTTAGCTACATCTGCAAAAATATTCTCAACCCTGATGTTTAGCTGCGACCCTTTGTTAACTTTTTCTAGTATCTCTACCATGTCAGCTCCATTAGTAAGCAATTTTTTAACCTGTATTGCATATTTTTCCTCGGAACAAGTATACAAATCACCTTTAACCCTTTGCCCCCACATCCATTTGGATTTGTGCTCGTTATAATAACCTTTTAGTCCTGTTGTGTCCTCTACAGCTTTAGACCATACCTTTTGATCAGTCAACTCAAACAAGATAATACCATCACGATATTCCTTAAGTAAACTCACGTAATCCTTATTTTTAATCGGCAACATCATTTCTTCGTGAGCAAAACATATTTCCTCAACCCAAGAGTTATATAAAAAGCTGATCAATTGTCTGTAATCCCCTCCTCCTCGTGGCTTTAACTTTTCACCCAAATATTTCGCGAAGTCTATTTGACGATATTTTGCTTTAGCAAAAACAAACAACGTCCTTCTTAATCTTGCCTTTTCAGGAGCTTTCCATGTTCCTGAAATCATGGTGCTATCTCCGTTTTTGTAAAACCAATTTAAATTCTTTCTCTTTCTTTTTTCTTTAAAATTGTAATCAGCTTTGATCCTTGCCAATACTGCTTCTTTACTTTTTGAAGCCCGGTCACTTCTCGCTACTTTCTTCCTTAATTCAAGCTCCATTTTATCAAAGCTTTCTCTTTCTTTTTTATCTAGTCTTTTAATAATATGCCATCCATAATCAGTTTTTACAGGCTTAGAGTAATCTCCGTTGTTCTTAATACCATAAGCAGCATTCTCAAAATTTACATCATACTGATTTGCACTGAACCAAGGCAACACTCCACCTTTTTCAGCGGAAGTGTAATGCTCTGAATATTTCCTGGCTAACATGTCAAATGCAGCTCCATTTACTAACTGTTCATGCACTTCATGAATTTTTGATGCCTTACTTGCTTTTTCTTCAGACGACATTTTATCATTCAACACCATCATAATGTGAGAAACCCTTATACTTCCAACAGTTTCTCTCTTTTCTTTTACCTTAATGATATGGTAACCAAACCTAGTCCTGATTAACTTTGACACCCCTCCTACTTTAGTATTAAATGCACCTGATTCAAAAGGATACACCATTTTGAAAGCGGAAAAATAACCTAAATCTCCCTTGTTACTTTTTGCACTAGGATCATCTGAGTACTTAATAGCTAATGAGTCAAAATCCAGTCCCTCTTTAGCTAAGGCCATGATGTTTTTCGCTTTATTGTATGCCTTCAAAGTGTCGGATGGCAAAGCGTGATATTTGATGTTAATTAAAATATGACTTGCACGTAACTCATGTTTACTTCGTTCATACGATTCATTAATTAAATCCTCAGTAACCGACTTATCAGTTAAATATGATTTAGCCAGCTGTTGCTGGTATCCCAATATTTCTGTTTTGAATTTGGATGTAGTATCCAGTCCATTTACTTCTGCTTCTTTTACTTTAAGTTTAAACTTTTGATACAAATCAAAATATTCGGTTAATGCTTCCTTTGAAGGTAATTCTTGTTTAAAATTGTTTTTATTAAACACTTTCCAAAATTCACCTGCTGACACTGTATCACCTTCAAGTTCCAATAACCATTTGTCACCAATATCACTTGGCAAGGTTAGTTCTGTCACATCTCCTGCTTTAACTGTGGTAGCTACTACCAATAATAAAAGAATTATTTTTTTCATTTTAGTTTAAATTTTCGATTTTTCAATAATATGTTTATCTACTGTAATTTGGTGCTTCTCTAGTAATCACTACATCATGCGGGTGACTTTCCCTCATTCCAGCACCAGTAATTCGTATGAATTTTGCTTTTTTTAATACCTCTACATTTGGAGATCCTGTATATCCCATTCCTGCTCTTACACCTCCCACAATTTGGTACATCACTTCTGACAACATTCCTTTATATGGTACTCTTCCCACAATTCCTTCAGGAACCAATTTTTTTGAATCAGACTCTCCTTGAAAATACCTGTCTTTTGAACCTGCATTCATCGCTTCAATAGAACCCATACCTCTGTATGTTTTGAATTTTCTTCCTTCAAAAATAACAGTCTCTCCAGGACTTTCATCAACTCCAGCAAATAATGAACCTGCCATTACACAGTCCGCTCCAGCAGCAAGTGCTTTAACAAAATCACCTGTGTGTTTAACTCCTCCGTCTGCAATTAATGCTACGCCAGTTCCTTTAAGAGCCTCTGCCACATCCATAATTGCTGTTATTTGAGGAACTCCAACACCGGCAATCACTCTTGTGGTACATATGGAACCTGGTCCAATACCTACTTTTACTCCATCAACACCTGCTTCCACAAGTGAATTGGCCGCCTCAGCAGTTACAATATTACCTGCCACCACTTCCAAATTTGGAAAAGCCGCTTTGATTTCTTTTACTTTTTGAATGATTTTTAAGGAGTGCCCATGAGCCGAATCTAATACCACAGCATCAACACCTGCCTCAACTAAAGCTTGTACTCTTTCTACACAATCATCCGTTACACCAACTGCTGCTGCCACTCGTAACCGCCCCCTATCATCTTTACACGCATCTGGTCTTAACCTAATTTTCAATATATCTTTATAGGTAATTAATCCAACTAATTTATTGTTTGGGTCAACTACAGGTAACTTTTCAATTTTATGAGTTTGCAATATTTGTTCGGCCTGCGCAAAATCTGTAGACTCTTTTGCAACTACCAAACCCTCCGAAGTCATTAATTCCGAAACTGGTTTACTAAACACCTTTTCAAAACGCAAATCCCTACTAGTTATGATACCTTCCAAATTATTATCCGCATCTACCACTGGAATACCACCAATATTGTACTCATCCATGATGTTCCTAGCATCACCTACAGTGGAGTTAATCTTTAATGTAATTGGGTCTAAAATCATTCCGTTCTCAGCCCTTTTAACTTTCCTTACTTCGTCAGCTTGCTGTTGTATGGATGCGTTTTTATGAATCACACCAATCCCACCTTCCTGAGCCATAGCTATTGCCATTTCAGACCCAGTAACAGTATCCATTGCAGCGGATACCACTGGAGTTTTAAGCATGATGTTTTTTGTGAACTTGGAAGATAAATCTATTTGCTCCGGAACTGGAATTACTTCAGAATAAGCTGGAACTAAAAGTACATCGTCAAATGTTAAACCTTCTTTTATTTCTTGGATTTTGGAGCTATTTTGCGTCATGAATTTGCTATGTTAAACCTGCGCAAAATTAAAAAAAATAAGCCACGAAACAGCATATTAGTTTTAAAATGTGATAAATTTGACGCTCATATAAAAAACTACAAAATGAGCGGAAAACTTACCCTTACGATGATTAAGCCTGAGGCGGTAGAAAAAGGATACACAGGAGCAATATTAAATAAGATTGAAGATGCTGGTTTTGAAATTTCAGCAATGAAAATGTACAGGCTGACTCGCGCTCAAGTTGAAAGCTTTTATGCCGAACATTTCGGGAAACCGTTTTACGAAGGTTTATGTGATTACATGTGTTCGGGGCCTATTGTAGCAGCTGTATTAAAAAAAGAAAACGCGGTTGCTGACTTCCGTACTTTAGTTGGAAAAACTAATCCTGCAGAAGCTGCTGAGGGAACTATTCGAAAAGAGTTTGCTGAATCAGGAAGTAAAAATGCTGTGCATGGTTCTGATAGTGATGAAAGTGCAATGAAAGAAATTGGATTTCACTTTGCTCAAACAGAATTACATTAAAGAGTAAACAGTATGTCTGTAAAGGAGTTAAAAAATCAACTTCAGCTAGCGCACAGTAAAAGCAACACTAATTTGATTGTATCAAAAATTCAATCTGGTAAATTTAAATTACCTGATGTATTTAGTATAATCAAGAAAAATGAAGCCTTGTATGCTCAACGTGCAGCTTGGATTATCAGCACGTTAAGTGATAAAAACAAAGAATTACTTGCGCCACACTACGATGATTTAATATCTCTTATCGACCAAAAATACCACGATGCTGTACTACGTAGTACTTACAGAACTTTGGCAAGCATGACTATCAAGGAAAAAGACCAAGCAAAGGTGTTTGACAACAGCATGTATTTTTTGAATAGCAAACGCACTGCGGTCGCTATTAAATCTTGGGTAATTGACGTACTGATGAACATAGCAACTCCTTACCCTGATTTACAAAATGAAATATTACTTTCAATTGAACCACAACTTCCCTTTGCTACA
>JBLIBC010000194.1:0-5525 GCA_047632015.1 Glaciecola sp. | reverse complement strand
TACGCCAGTGTTTAGTCTTGTAATTACTGGTCTTTCGTATTGTAGCTTTTTCATATATCGTAGTTTTGTTCGTGAATAATACTTTTGCGTGCTCACCTGTTCGTCGTTCCTCCTAGGCTGTCGCTTAATTTTTAAAAGTCAATTAAGCAGGTTGATATTATAATTTTAAAGTTCACTCATTTCTCGCTCACCCATTTAAAGTTCACCAAGGGTGGAAATTTTCTCAAATTCATCCAGGTTAACAATCATGTCGTAGGAGTATCGAATAAACATTTTTCCTGCGTCATAGTCCGTGAAAGGTTCTACTTTCTCGCCCATAGCTAACCTCATTAAAGCATCAGGATGATTTTGACCGCAACCAACTGCCAGGTAGACCCATGCAGGGAACCGAGGGTTAATTTCGATGAGGTAATAGTCACCTTCGCTTGTTTTCATGATTTCAAGTTCCAAACCACCTCTCCATTTGGTGGAGGTTATCATGGAGGTGGTCATGTCCATTAGTTTGTCATCCTTAATCGCTATTCCTGCCCAAGCTTTTCCTTTGTCAGTAATGTAGGTTTTCCTCATGGCCACAGCACCTACAGTAGTTCCTTGCCCATCACCTAAAGCAGTTACGTTAACTTCCTGTCCATGTACAAATTTTTGGACAATGATTGGAAGTCCCCACTTAGCTGAAATTTTATTGAAATGGTTTGCCGCTTGTTCAGGAGTATAAGCAATGGAAGCGTCATAAAACTTTCCTTTGATTACCATTGGGTACTCAAACTCTTCCTGTAAACCAGGAATCTCAGCCGCGCTAAAAATCATTTTACTTTTTGGGACTTTGATTCCATGCTTGTCACCAAATTCGTTCAAATTTGCTTTGTGTCGCTCGTCAAACTGTTCCTGTGTTGGGACAAATATTTTGATCCCCATTTCGTTTTCAAAACGATCAGCTAATTTGATAAAGCTGAATAATTCAGCGTCAAAATTAGGTATGATTAAATCTATTTTTTCAACTGCGTGAATGTGTTGCAAACGTGTTATTAAACTGTCTATTCCACTAGACGGAAAAGGAATTTGGTATGTTTTGTCAACCAAATCGTGCATGTAAATCCCTGGCTCCAGGGCTTCGTATGACAATCCAATTATTCTAACATCATACACTTCGCTTTCCTTTAAGCCTCGGATAACTGGTATCCCTGGCCCAGGACTGTCGATGGCATTTAAGCCAGTAACAGCGACGGTGATTTGTTTTTTATTGCTCATCTCGGATTAGTTTAAGGTGATTATTTTTTTGCTTCCTCGGCTACATTTAATTTTAGCAAGGTGCTTACAAAATCATAGTAGTCCTTTTCAAAAGTGGATTCATCGGTCATGTAGTTGTCCAAAATTTGTTTTTTGATTTCCACCTCAGACTTTCCGTCTTTTAACAAAGTGATGATTTCCAAACCAATTGGATTGGCCGAAAATGAATCCCCATTTGAAGGATCAAATACAAATCCAGTGTCGCTTAATGCTATGTTTTTTTTAATGTTCATGGTAATTATGTGTTAGTGGTTTGTTTGTCGTTGGATCCAATATTGACTACAAACCGGGTTAGTATATTTTGTTTTTAATGTCTTGTTACAAAGTAAAGAATATAGTAGGCTTAATTTGTTACAGGATTTTCGAAAAGATGTATAAAATTCTCAAACTGGCTTATTTTTTAATTAAAATTTTTTGAATAGTTCGTCCGTTAACCTGCACTCTTGCAATTATGGTTTGCGATTTCATAGCAGATAAATCTACGTAGGCATCTTTGCGATTAATTGATCCGCTTGTAAATAACAGTTGCCCGTTTTGCGAATACAATTCAATTACTTCAATTTCGCCCACGTTGGACTGAAAGGTAAAAGGCCCTGTGCTAGGGTTGGGGTATATTAGTAAGGAAGTTCTTTTTTCTTCTTCAAGGATTCTTTCAGCGTCGTCATAATCTGTGGTGGCATAATTAGATATGGATGACATGTCATTGAATTCAACATCGTTTGATGTTTGAGATTTACCTGTTGAAAATAAGAAGAAGCTTGCGATGATAATTAGAGTGATTTTTTTCATGTTAGTTTGTTTTTAAGTGTTATAAAAAGATTCAGTGCAAGTTGATATTCTGTCTTCATTTAAAGAGGTGTCACCGGCTGTTCCTAAATAACGAATGTTGTAGAGTTTATTCTTTACAGGATTTTTCAAAAGATGTATAAGATTCCATTTTTGTGTTGAATCGTTTAGTACATTTGCTGTGACGAAATGTAGTTCAAAAGGTGTAATACAAGAGGTTTGCAAGGAAATACTTTTAATACAACGCATAAACTTTTATCCATCAAAAACATGGTGAGTAAAAGTTGTATTAAAATAGTTCAGCAAGAATTAGAGCGAATTGGGTTTATAAAGGTGCTCAGTGTTCAACTTGGAAGTGCGGAAATAAACTACGATTCTCAAATCATTGGACTAGATGTGATTGATTCTATTTTAAAGAGGAATGGCTTTGAATTGTTGCGTGATACTGACGCTATTTTGGTAGGTCAAATTAAAGGAGCGGTGATTGAACACATATTTTATGGTAGTAACACCAACTCACTTATTAGGAATTCAGATTACTTGAGTGAGCGTTTGGAACAGCCTTATCCATACTTGAGTAAAATATTCAAAGAAAGGACAGGAAGTACTTTGGAAAAATACATCATCCTTATAAAAATTGAAAGGATCAAAGAACTCATTACTTACAACGAACATTCACTTTCGGAAATTTCTTACATGATGGGATACAGCAGTGTCCAGTATTTGAGTAATCAATTTAAGCAGGTTACCGGTTATACAGTGAGTGTGTATAAAGAAAAAGGAGGCGATAGGAAGGTGTTGGGGGAGGTGATTTGAAAACAACTATTGACATGAAAACATTTTTGATATTTACCTTATGTAGTTTAATATCTTTATGTAGTTACGCTACATGTTCATCCTTTTGGTTAACTGCGGGGGCTAACATAGAATCTACTTGTGCTAATTCTAAGATTAGCTTTTCTGCTTATGCGGATAGTGTTATTTCCGTGTTGTGGGACTTTGGGGACGGAACATACAGCAACAAGGAACGCATTACTAAAGCCTACGATTCAAATGGGGATTATACAGTGAAGTGTACCCTTAAAAGGAGTTGTGGCTCTGATACTGTGATAATTAATACTATTAAAATTGATGATCAGTTGTACTTTCAGGATTCCGGTGTCTACACCAATGTGTCCGATTCTTTGTGCCCAAACGAAGAGATTTCACTTTCCTACGGAGGTTCTGGGGCTGGTGACATTGATGTCACTTGGAATTTAGGAGGGGGAATTGAACCATTTACTAAGGCTTTTAACTCTGACTTGTCTTATTCTTCTGCAGGATCATACCCTATTACTGCTGGTATGCTTGACAGGTGTGGAAATGATACAACCTTGTATGACACAATAGTTGTTTCTAACGAACTAAAACCAAGTATAGGATATTTTTCCTTTAATGCAGACACCCTGTGTGTCGGGGAAGTTGGCAACTTTCATTTTTATTTTAATCAGGGAGTATCGAATATAAAATGGACTTTTTCTAACGGGTTTGTCGATGCAAGTGAATTTTCAGTGTCAACCTCGTTTGGCAATGAGGGAAAATACTTTTACGATATGGAAACAAAAGATTATTGCGGAAATACTGCAGTTTTCACGGATTCAGTGGTAATTGCTAGCACTAGAAATTCGGATCCAACTACTTATTTTGAAATTCCAGACACAATATGCGCGAATGTCGATTTTCCACTGTCTGCTAGTGCAGGTGCAAAAAGTGTGAATTGGGTAATAAGTGATGGCACGAATTTCACAGATTCTACTGATGTAGTTGAGCATTCCTTTAGTCAAAATGGTATTTATTTTGTCAGTGTAAGTGGAACAGATGTATGCGGAGTTGATTTCGTTGGCACTGACACCATTGTAGTTGGTTCTAAATTAACGGTACTGTCGTCTAGAATAGAGGTGCCAGACACGATATGTATTGGTCAAGAATTTATCCTAGCAGGGGGTTCGCCAAGCGTTACCTGTGAATGGGATCTTGGTGACGGGAATGTGTCAAATGAAAAGGTAGTCAGACACTCTTATACTTCATCAGGATTGTATTATGTTACTTTAACCAGAACCGACAGCTGCGGGAATTCTGGTCAAATTCAAGACAGTATAATTGTTGATTCAGATGTGAAAGCAAAAGATAATTTTGCTGTGGGAAATTTACATGAAGTTTGTTTGGGCGACTCTTCTTCTTTTTTAATTTATGAAAAGAGATTAAGCTATTCGATTGATTTTGGTGATGGACATACTGGATCATTTAGATGGGAATCGTTCAGGTACATTGAGTATGATTTCTCCTTGCAATATGCTATAGTGAACCATAAGTATGATAGTCCTGGAGTATATATTGTAAAAGTAACTGTGCAAAATACTTGTGGAAACGAATTTACAAGTGATTATTTACACAGGGTTAAAGATGACACCAGATTCAAGAATGACATTAGAATCCAAACGGGGATGGATGATATATTTTATAATGATAAAGGATCGTGGTGTATAAATTCCGCAGTCGATTTCAGTGTGGAAAATGGAAACAGGTTTACAATTAATTTTGGTGACGGCACTTCGGAAAATATTAATGGAGCAATGTTTAATCACGTAAAGCATATTTATTCACAAGAAGGGATATACAAAGTGTCTGTTGTGGGAGAAAATGCATGTGGTGAAAAGGATTCAAGTTATGTGTTTGTGAACATTAAGGGCTCTTGTCCACTTGGATTAAGTGCGCAAAGTGAGAAGGGATATACGGAAATAAAAGCCTTCCCCGTTCCTTCGGAGGGAACAGTTCAATTTGATTTAGTCTATTTCCAAAGTGGGAAAGTGCAGGTTGAAATTGCTTCCTTGGAAGGTAAAATCATAGACAGTTTTACCACATCTGAAAACACTTTTCAGTACAATTTTGAACAGCATGGAGCAGGGACTTACTTTGTTAATGTCCAATCTGAAAAAGCAGTAACTTCCAAAAAAGTGATAATAGTGAAGTAGTAATTCTGACGGATTTTAGTTCTGCGTAATCGGCATAGCCACCAAGTCCGAAATGTTAACGTGATAAGGTCTTGAAACCACAAAGTGTATAATGTCAGCTAAGTCTTCTGGATTTAAACTAACGACATTTTCGTACACTTTTTTCGCAGTTTCTTTATCACCATGAAAACGCACTTCACTGAATTCTGTTTGGGTTAAACCAGGATGTACAGCGCCGACTTTTATTCCATGCTCCTTAAGGTCGATCCTCATTCCTTTTGTAAGTGCATCAACTGCATGTTTACTTGCACAATACACATTTCCCTTATTGTATATGGTCTTTGCCGCAGTAGATCCAATGTTAATGATGTGACCAGATTTTTGATTCATCATGTATTTTATTACTTCGTTGGAAACATACAAGAGTCCTTTGAGGTTAATGTCAATCATTGCATCCCAATC
>JBLIBC010000193.1:0-5600 GCA_047632015.1 Glaciecola sp. | reverse complement strand
CGAGCTCGAACCTTCTACAAACTAGTAATATCATGAAAAAACGAAGAAAATTCGTTTCACATTCCCGCCTACTACCCCTAACGGGACTCGAACCAACCAATACTGAAAATCAGTCACTTACGAAAAGTAAGAAAAGACTAAGAAACAGAAAACCCTTGACTAGCAAGGGTTTTCGTTCTTTTGTGGACCCAACTGGGCTCGAACCGATCGACATCACGGAATTGTCACTTGAGCTCCCACCCCCCTATTCAATAGTGAAAACGTACATTATGGGGTTTAGTTTTACAAAAAATCATGTATCCTATACGTTTTTGCTATAACGTAATAGTTGAGCCATATTGACTCATTTCTGGAATATTTAACACCATCTAAAATGTGATAATAGAAATTATCTATGATAGATTTACATGAAAAGATAGTAATACTATTATGTTTGAATTCTATTACTATTAGATATGCGAGCATTACATTCCAAATTGGCAATTCAAATAAATGAAAAGGTCTACAAAAAAGATCCTTTAACGAGTGAATTGGGAGAGAAAATTCTCAGGGAAGGAATTGATATGATTGAATCAATAGGTTTTGAAAACTTTACTTTTAGAAAATTAGCAAAGAACATTAACTCCACTGAAGCATCAATTTATCGGTATTTTGAAAGTAAGCATTACTTATTGACCTATTTAACAATGTGGTATTGGAACTGGATGGAATACAGGGTTGTTATGGCTACTCTAAACATAAAGAACCCAAAGACACAACTTAGAAATGCGGTAAAATGCTTAACTGAAGAAATAGAAGAGGATTTAGAAGTTCATCAAATTGATGAGGCTAAACTTCAAAGAATTGTCATTATTGAATCATCAAAAATTTACCAGTGTAAAAGCGTAGATGCCGACAACGAAGCTGGGTTCTTTAAAGTCTACAAGCAATTAGTACATCGTGTTGCTGAAATAATATTAAAGATCAATCCAAAATACAAATACCCTCACATGCTTGTTTCTACAATTATTGAAGGGGTTCATCACCAACGCTTTTTCGCTAACCATCTCCCACGTTTAACTGACATAATAGAGGACGAAGACGCAGTGACCTCATTTTACAAGCAACTTATTGAACGCGAATTGAAGTTTTGAAAAACAATTCTACCATATCGGTGTTTTTGATGTTGCTTTTTGCAATCATCACTCTTCACGCGCAATTGAGTTTGACAGTTAATAACGAGTCAAGTAATGATATAACTGAATTACTTGATTATGACATTGATGCTGCAGAAGAAGAAAACTCAGAAGAAGAAAACTCAGAAGAAGAAAACATAGAGGAAGAATACTTCTCAATAACTCCGTTGACCAATGGAATTCTGCGTAAAAATATACTTGTAGTTAGCGCCAAGTCGTTTTACGCAAACAATTATCATAGCGAATACTTAGCTGGTCATTTTCGTCCACCAAAAAAAGTGTAGTTCTCCTACCCTATTGTCAATGATCACCATTGACTTCAAATCACTTCTAAAACTACCGCATGGACACTCTAAAACTTAGTCCTCTGAGAAGATTCTGGCTTCTTTTAAAACCAGATAAAATTGAAATCAGGAATTTATACATATACGCTATCATTATTGGGTTATTAAACTTGGTCCTGCCTATTGGAATTCAAGCAATTATCAATTTAATTCAAGGAGGAGCAGTAAGCACTTCTTGGATTGTATTAATTGCTCTTGTCGCATTAGCAATTGCGCTAAGTGGAGTCATGCAAATTAACCAACTACGGATTACTGAAAACCTTCAGCAAAAAATATTTACCCGTGCGGCATTTGAGTTTACTTATCGTGTACCAAAAATACGACTAGAAGAATTGTTTAAAAAATATGCGCCTGAATTGATGAATCGATTTTTTGACATCATTTCTATACAGAAAGGAATCACAAAAATATTACTCGATTTTTCCACGGCCTCTATTCAAGTAATATTTGGATTGATCCTACTTTCACTTTATCACCCGTTCTTCATTGTGTTCAGCTTACTTCTAATCATGTTAATCATTGTCTTTTTTTCAATCACGATGAAGCCAGGAATAAAAACAAGTTTAATTGAATCCAAGCACAAATACATTATTGCTCACTGGTTACAAGAAATTGCAAGGTCAAACACCACTTTTAAGTTAGCCGGAAAATCTGATTTGACACTACACAGAACTAATGAGCATGCTTTAGAATACAACACATCACGTGAAAATCACTTTTCGATATTACGAATCCAATACGTGTTGATGATTGTCTTTAAAGTGCTTATAGCAGTAGGTTTTTTAGTTATTGGCGGTTTATTAGTTATTGATCAAAAAATAAACATCGGACAGTTCGTAGCTGCTGAAATTGTAATTTTATTAATCGTAAACTCAGTAGAAAAAGTAATCCTCAGTTTTGAAACAATTTACGATGTTTTAACCTCACTTGAAAAAGTAGGGCAAGTAACTGATCTTTCTCTTGAAAAAGAAGGAGGCATTAAGCTTGAAGCAAGTGAGGAAGGAATCAAACTAGAAATTTGTAATGTATCATTTAACTATCCCCAGGAACAAAAACTTGCTTTAAAAAAAATCAATCTAAAAATAGAATCAAAAGAGCGTGTATTAATTACAGGAAGAAATGACAGCGGAAAATCAACCTTATTGTACTTAGTTAGTGGACTCTTATCCCCTACTTCTGGATCCATATCAATAGAAGACATTCCCATAAACAACTTTGATTTTGATCACTTAAGAGGACACATTGGAGGATACTTACGTGACGAAAATTTGTTTGAAGGAAGCTTATTAGAAAACATAACATTAGGAAGGGAAAAAGCAACCATACAAAACATTAAATGGGCCATTGAATCAGTAGGTTTATCTGGACTGATAAAACGATTGCCCGAAGGATACAATGCCCGGATTTTACCTCTCGGAAAACAATTTTCCAAAAGCACCGTCGCAAAAATTTTGATTGCTAGAGCTATTGTAGACAAGCCTAGGTTATTGCTGCTAGAAAACAGCTTCTCAGTTTTTTCTCCGGAGGACAGAAATGACCTTTTAACGTTTTTATTTGACAGAAAGCATCCTTGGACAGTTTTAATGTCAAGCTCACAACCCGTTGAGATGACAAATTTGATTGACAGAACCATTGTCTTAGTAAATGGTGAAATTATCCCTCAAAACATTTAATCCATGCTAAACATATCTAAAAATAGTATTACATCTAAAATTGACAAAAAATCACTGTCAGCTCTAGTATTAGTTGAGGCCAAAACAACGAAAAAAGTCACATTGAAGGTGTTAAAATGGGGAGCCATTCTCCTTTTTGTAATTATCATGCTTCCCTGGACTCAGAACATACAATCAAACGGATTACTAACAACCTTAAATCCTGATCAACGTCCACAAAAAATACATTCTGTTATTTCTGGAAGAATTGAGAAATGGAAAGTAAAAGAAGGTGACTTTGTTCAAAAAGGAGACACTATTCTCGTTGTTTCTGAAATTAAAGATGCCTATTTCGACAGTAAACTTTTAGAGCGAACAAAAAATCAGCTTGAACTTAAAAAACGTTCGGTTACCTCCTACTCTGGAAAAATTAAAGCGCAAGACTCGCAACTTGAAGCCTTGATTCGAAGAAGAACACTGGAGTCAAGGAAAATGAAAATCAAAATGGAGCAAACCAAGCTGAAAATTCAAAACGACAGCATTGATTACCAAGCTGCTATACTTGATAGCAAGATTGCCGCGTATCAGTATCAGAGAATGGATAGTTTGTATCAAAAAGGATTAAAGTCTTTGGTTGATTTGGAAAAAAGAAGGATAAAAGCGCAACAAACTACAGCCAAAGAAATTGGTGCTAAAAACAAATGGCTTAACAACAAAAATGAACTGCTCAATTTGCGAGTTGAACTCAGTAATATTTTCGCCAAATTTGAATCAAGTTATGCTAAAACGACTTCAGATAAATTCACCACTGAATCTAACAAATTCGATACCGAATCATCTGTAAATACGCTAGAAAACAAATACTCAAATTATGAGGCCAGAAAAGGTTTTAATGTGATTACGGCGCCACAAGATGGATTCATAACGAAACTACTTGTATCCGGAATTGGAGAAACAGTAAAAGCGGGTGAAGCAATATTAAGTTTTATGCCTAAAAACTATGAATTGGCAGTTGAAATGTATGTGGATCCAATTGATTTACCATTGATTAATCCAGGAGAGCATGTGCGGCTTCAATTCGATGGATGGCCTGCGATTGTATTTTCAGGATGGCCAGGTTCAAGTTATGGAACCTACGGTGGAGAAATATATGCTATTGATCAATTCATCAGTGCAAATGGCAAATACAGGATCCTCGTAAAGCCCGACACTAAAGATCATAAATGGCCAAAAGATTTAAGAGTTGGAGCAGGATCCAAAGCTATGGTACTACTTAATGATGTGCAAATTTGGTATGAACTGTGGCGAAAAATTAACGGATTCCCTCCTGAGTTTTATAAAGTTGAAGCAACTTCCAAAATGGATAAAAAATGAAGAAGTTTTATTTAACATTTTATTTGCTTTGTGCTACGATATTTGGCTTTTCAAATGACACTTTGAAGGTGCTAAATTACAGTGATTTCATAACTCAGGTTATGGAAAACCACCCGCACGCTAAAAGCGCTTCCATTGTAAAATCAATTGGTCAGTCAAATGTCACGATGGCTCGCGGGGGTTTTGATCCAAAAATAACCGGAGACTTAAATCAAAAATATTTTGACAACCAACAATACTACAGCCATTTGAATGGAGCTTTGAAAATACCAACATGGTTCGGAGTAACTGCTGAAACAGGTTACGTACTTAATGAAGGAACGTTGTTGAATCCTGAATTAAAAGTGCCTACCAATGGTCTTTGGTACGCAGGATTAAAAATTGAATTGGGTAAAGGATTGTTAATTGATCAGCGAAGGGCTGAATTAAAAAAAGCAAAAAACTACAGATCAAGTACAACTTTGGAGCGCAATATCATGCTAAACAAACTCAAACGTGATGCGTCTGTAGCTTACTGGAAATGGCAACAAGCCTACCTAGAATTACAAGTGTACCGGTTGGCTTTTGAAAATTCTAGTCAACGTCTTGCTGCAATAAAAGAATCAGTAAATTTTGGCGATCGAGCTGCAATTGACACCCTTGAAGCTTCAATAAAAGTTCAAAACTGGAATCTATCCTTACTGAAAGTCGAAAATTATTATAATAATGCTCAGCTAAATCTCGAAATGTATTTATGGTCTAAGGGATTAATCCCGTTGGAAATAAATAATGCAATTCCAGAAAAAACAGCTATTAATGAAACGACTTTTCAAGAGTCAATGCTAGATTCTCTAATTACAAATCATCCTGTATTGAAGATCAACAGCATAGAGGCCGAGCAAAAACGAATTGACTTACGCTTTAAAAAAGAAGCTTTAAAGCCCAAATTAACGCTTAAATACAATGCGCTAAGCAAACCAATTAATGATAACCCTCTCGCCTCTTATGCTATTGAAAACTATAATTGGGGGGTTCAATTCTCGTACCCAATATTAAGCAGAAAAGAAAGAGGTGGA
>JBLIBC010000192.1:0-5615 GCA_047632015.1 Glaciecola sp. | reverse complement strand
ACCAATAAATGACAGCGCTTACTTTTATGATTTCTATCAGGACGATAGAGCATACTACCAAGCAAACACTATTCACATGCGGAACTCCATGTTAGGTTATGATTCCACCTTTCATAAAGTAATTCAATATGGAGGATTAATGACATACATGTTTCACAGTGTAGGAACAGTTGGTGGATGGGATTACATAGGCCTCAATGAATTTGATGCATTCCTTGACACTATAAAAGGTCATGATCGTGATATTTGGGTTGCTACTTTTGAGCAAGCAATCATGTACCACCGTGAAAAGAAAGGAGGAGTGCTGTCTACTACTTCAGCTCCTTTTGCAAATGGCAATACTTGGGTACTGAATTTAACAGACGGACTTACCGATTCAATATATGATCATGAATTATCAATAAAATTAGCGATTTCTTCTCCCATCACTGGCGTAATTGCAGCGTACCAAGACAGTGTTGCCATACCGTTTCAAATTGTAGGAGATTCAATCGTGTTTAACGCCATACCTGATGGCGGTGACATTCTATTTGATGTTGTAAATTGTGTTCAGCCAACTGACAGTATTACTGTAACAGGTGCCACTACTTTTTGTACACCAGGCAGTGTAACCATTGAAGCCGTTCTTGATACAAGCTACAGTTATTCTTGGTTTAAAAACGGTGTGGCATTTGGGACGGATACTAACAAAATTGCCATTTCTGAAAGTGGTGAATTTTATGGAATAATTAGTTTAAACGGTTGTCCTAATCACACGATTAAAACCACAGTTACTGTTACCGGAGCATGCGGCGTTCCAGTTGCTGACTTCACTGCAAATACAGTTAGGGAGTTCTTAAATGAGGAGGTAACTTACACCAGTACATCCACAAACACCGAAGGAGGAGAAACATTCTACTGGGACTTTGGACCAGGAGCTAGCCTAAGTCCTGGATTTTATGGAGCAGGACCAATACAGGTATCGTATTCAACTTCAGGATTGAAAACTGTCACATTAACTGCTACAGGCTCCAATGGGAATACGATTAGTGCGAAAACTGACTATGTTGAAATTTTAGCGACGGGTGGATGTGGAATTTACAAAGAAGACTTCTCTGGCACCCTGGAACAAGTTGTTTATGGAGACAACAACGATCACTTCATTTACAGCGTTGTAAATGATGCATTTAGGATCTCTACAAGAGACACAATTGCCAATGAATGGAATGGTATTGGATGGTTTTTTACTGAAACAATTGACAGTGTCAGACAAATTAAAACAATAGATTTCAGCGATCCATTACATTCTCCTGTGCTTAGGGTAAGAGCCAAAGCCAGTGACACTTGTCGTTTGTCTTTTGGTTTAGTTGACACTTCACACACACTCACGGCTGGTATTGAATTAAATAAAACGGAATGGTTAGATGTAACCACTGAATACCAGGAGTTTGAAGTAGATTACAGTGACTTATTTTTTTATGAATGGTCAAATCCTGTATACAAACTAGATTCAACTCAAATCTATTATATATGGATGAGCATAAACCCTGGATACAAAAGTTGGCCATTTACAAACAGTTTTGGGCAGCGTATAGATCATCAGTTTGATGGACATGTGGATATTGATTGGATTTCCATTGGAGAAAAATGTAAAATGGACTCCTTGAACGCCAACATTGTTGTTCCTGACACGGTGTGTTCAAACCAGAGTTTTAACGTTTGGAATCATTCAAATCCAGGGTTAGTTGATGCGCAATTTAATTGGACTTTTGACACGATTCCTAGTGCTTTAGATACCACTACAAATGACGAATTACCTCTTTCTATTAGCTACTCAACAGTAGGTATGAAAACCATAACACTGGTGCTAACCAATAATTCGGGAAAAATAGATACAGTGGTTGAACACGTGTATGTAAAAAAATGTGATGTGGGGATTAATGATATTGGAAACCAATTGACAACTTCCTTTGTTAATCCTATTAGCTCTGCTATTTCAGGGAAAGTAGTATCTGAAATATCTCAGGAGGCATCGATTATTTTAACGGATATATCTGGAAAAATAATAGTAACCGACAAGGTTCATTTTAATGCTGGTTCAAATAACGTGTACTATGGTTACCTCAACTTACCTAGTGGGATTTACTTGCTAACTATTTATACTGTTACAGGAAAGCAACAAATAAAGTTAGTAGCTACAGGAAACTAAGAGAGGTTCTGTCGCATTAATGTTTTTTCTTGCGATTTAGCATGAAACTCTAGGAATCGTAAAATTGTTAATTAACAGCAGTTTAACCTTTTTAAAAATTGAAATTATTGTCGATTTTTCTATAGTTTTAGGTTAATGCGACAGAACCTTATTCTCAATAGAACGCTTAAAAACACTTTCAATAAATAGCTGTACAGCAAACCAATTCGCATCAATGAAACAGACATTATTTGCCTTAGTCATACTTTATTCAACATTCGTAAATGCCCAACAATTTCTGAACCCTGAACCGATTGCTTCAAAGTATTTAAATGAGGATAGGCCTTATCTCGTTTGTCTTCCTCCGTCTTATTCGGATTCAACTTATTCCCCTGCAAAATATCCAGTAGTTTTATTGTTAGATGGTCACTATCATTATTGGTACTCTATGAGCACCATAAATTTCTTGAGCAGAAACAATATAATACCCGAATGCATCATTGTATCTGTCATAAATACTGATAGAACAAGAGACTTAACTCCTTCGCATTCTACCACTTATTTAGACGGAACAGAACGGGAAGACTTTTTTAAAACGAGCGGTGGTGGTACAAACTTCCTGAAATTCATCAACGAAGAACTTATACCCACCATTGATGAAAATTATAATACAATGGACCTCAAAGTATTTGTAGGTCATTCATTTGGAGGGCTAACAGCAGTTCAATCATTGCTCACTAACACCCCCTCCTTTAAGGCTTATATTTCTATGGACCCTGCCTTGTGGTGGGACGGTGCTTTATGCTTAAAGCAGTTGGATTCGGTTAAAACTTTGGCAAATACTAAATCATGGTTCATGTCTGCAGCAAATAATAATAATGAATTAAAGACTGGCGCAGCAAAAATCAGAAAGCATCAAGAGTGGTTTAATAAAAGATTGCTAGAAAAACCAGATACTATAAGAACTAAGTTTCAAATTTACGAAGATGAGAACCATCAATCAGTTACATTAAAATCTCTATATGATGGAATGCGTTTTACTTTTAACAGCTATAAAATTACGATAGCAATAAGAGAAGATATAGATTTATTTAAGAACCACTTCGCGATGCTAAGCAAGGAATGGGGAGTAGACTATAAACCATCTGAATTTATAATCAATGAGAACGGCAAAAGGCTGTTGCGACAGGACGAACCCAAACCTAACATCGCCTTATCCTTTTTCAAACTCAATATTGAACTCTATCCTAAATCTTACAATGTATATAACTCTATTGCAAATTATTACAAAACAACAGGTGACAAATCCTTAGCCATCAAAAACTACAACAAGTCACTCGAGTTAAATCCAAATAATCAAAATGCTAAGGAAATGCTTAAAGAATTAAATAATCTCGAAATAGTAAAATAAGTCCCACTGTAATCTAAAGTAGTCTTTGCAATTGATTGATAACAATTGTAAAAAAAATCAACGTGAGAATTAAGTTCTTCTTAGTTTATCAACTGTAAATACTCTCAAGCTTTTATGGTTCGGGATAAAGAATTTTTTCTTTCTCAAACGCATAGCTAACAATTGCTTCAATCGTCTCTGAAATAATTTCCATATTCCACTTATTTCTGTCTAAATCGTAACCCAAATTAGCACAGGTTTTAGTTGCATTGTAGCTCAAACCAATAGTTCCAATTACTTACGCTAAAGGCATATTAGCAACTTGACAAATCTTATAAATAACCAAAACCCTGTTTTCAAAAATGCTATTTTTATACTTCATAAATCAATACAGTACCGTTTAAATGAAAAATAAAATTTTAGGATTAGCAATTTTAACAATCTTCTTTTCTTGTAAAGAAGAAACCATAATAAATCAAAGAAAAGTCAAAGAATACTCCATTGAGCAATTCATGGATAATGAATCTGTTGGAGGTGGAAGTTTTTCTTCAGACAACAATAATTTATTAGTATCGAGTAACCGATCTGGTATTTTGAATCTTTACACCGTTCCCTCCACAGGAGGAAAGCTTACTGCAATAACAGCGTCCGACAGCACTTCCATTTTTGCAGAGTCTTATTTCCCAAATGATAATAGAATGCTATTTATGACCGATGGAAATGGGGATGAAATAGATCACCTATTTGTACGAGAACTAGATGGGACAATTAGAGACATTACACCATTTAAAGGAGCAAAGTCAGTATTTTACAGATGGTCAAAGGATGAAAAACATTTATACTACCGATCAAATAAAAGGAGTCCTCAATATTTTGATATGTATAAACTATCTATTGATGACTATACTGCCGAGCTGATTTATCAAAACAACGATGGCTTGAACTTCAGTGAAATCTCTAATGATGAGAACTTTTTTGCCTTGTCAAAAACTTTGAACACCAGCGATGCTGATCTTTTCCTTTATAATGTGAAAACTAAACAACTAACAAAGATTAATGACAAGATCAGCGCAAATTCTGCCCAGGGTTTCTCGGCAGACAATTTTAAATTGTATTACACAACAGATGAAGGTGCAGAATTCTCGTATTTAACTTCGTATGATTTGATATCAAAAGAGAAGAATAAAATCATTGAAAGGTCGTGGGATGTTAACGGTATAACCCTTACTTCTCAAGGTAAATACATGGCAGTTTACACAAATGAAGATGGGAAGAATGCTATTGAAGTTTTGAATACGAAAACCATGAAATCAATTGAATTACCAGATTTTAATAATAAAAGCATTTCTAATGTAGCCTTTAGTAAAGATGAAAAATGGATGAGTGCATACGTTGGGGGTTCCAATTCCCCCTCCGATTTATACACTTACAACTTAGAAAGTAAAGAGCAACACAAAATAACCTCTGTTTTGAATGACGAAATTGACATCAATGATTTAGTAACAGCAAAAGTAGTACGGTTTAATTCATTCGATAGTACGGAAATTCCCGCTATTTACTATTTACCACACCAAGCATCACCAGATAAAAAAGTTCCTGCACTCATTTGGGTTCATGGTGGACCAGGAGGTCAATCCCGGCAAGAATTCAATTCCTTAATACAATATGTTGTAAATCATGGTTATGCTATTTTGGCTGTGAATAATCGAGGCAGCAGTGGATATGGAAAAACCTTTTACAAAATGGATGATAAGAACCATGGTGAAAAAGATTTACAAGATTGCATAGAAGGTAAAAATTGGCTCGCAAAGCAAACAGAGATTCAAGCTGAAAAAATAGGAATCATGGGTTTTTCGTATGGCGGCTATATGACTATGGCTGCATTGACTTTCGCTCCTGAAGAATTTAAAGTTGGAGTAAACATATTTGGAGTAACTAATTGGTTGCGTACTTTAAAAAGTATTCCGCCCTATTGGGAATCATACAGAGAGGCATTATACTTAGAATTAGGGAATCCATTTTCGGCTGATTCTATCCGTTTAAAACAAATCTCTCCAT
>JBLIBC010000191.1:0-5641 GCA_047632015.1 Glaciecola sp. | reverse complement strand
TTCAGCGGTTTTCTCAGGATTGTTGTAGTACCCCATCATCACGTTTGGTCCTTTTACCAATATCTCTCCGTCTTCAGCAATTTTAACAGTCACATCATTAATTACTTTACCTATTGTTCCAAATTTGGTGCCTCCTGGGAGCATAGTATTAACAGACACAATAGGAGATGTTTCTGTCAGTCCATACCCTTCCAAAATCGGAATGCCAATTCCCCAAAAAAACTTTGTTAAGCGAGTTTGTAAAGCCGCGCTGCCAGAAACGATACATTTCACGTTGCCACCTAATCCTAATTTGATTTTGGAAAAAACCAATTTTTCAGCAATCGCATCACTCAACCCTTTTGATTCATCTATTTCGAACGATTGCGCTTTTCCAACTGCCCACAAAAATAATTTCCTGATGATTCCCGTTTTTAGATTTCCTCCCGCAATCACTTTATCATATACTTTCTCAATTAACCGAGGAACGGCTGTAAATATATGAGGTTTAATTTCCTTGATGTTATCACCAATAGTTTCAATGCTTTCTGCGTAGTAAATAGATATTCCTCCAAGGGTATAAATATTTAAAATTGATCGTTCAAACACATGGCATACAGGTAAAAAACTCAATGCTTTATCACCATAACTTACAGGTAAGTAGGCCACTCCTGCTGCAGCATTAGAAACTAAGTTTTCATGTGACAACATCACACCTTTAGGATTTCCTGTTGTCCCCGATGTATATATAATTGTCACTAAATCTTTTTCCGAAATACCTGCTTTAGATTCCGCTAACACTTTATCAAAATCAGGTATTTTATCCAGCGCTAGGATGTCCGTCCAATGATTTACACCATCAATTTCGTCAAATGAATATACTTTTTCCAGAGTAGGGACCTCCGATCGAATTGCTTCAATTTTTTCAGATAAATCCTTGCTACTCAAAAAAGCATATTTTATACCGGCATCATTAAATATAAATTTATAATCAGATTCAGAGATAGTCGGATAAACCGGACACAAAATCGCTCCAATTTGAGCTACACCATAATTAATAAAATTCCATTCCGGTCGGTTGTTCGTAATGGTTGCAATTTTATCTCCTTTTTTTATACCCAATGAAATTAATCCCTCACTAACTTGGTCAACAAGTTCTTTGTACTCTTTAGTGCTGTAAGACTTCCATTCCCCTTTTACTTTACTCGCCAAAGCAACATCAAGAGGGAATTTTTTTAAGGCACTTTCTAATATATCGAATGTTCTTTTTATTTCCATGTTTTTTTGAATTTAAGCCCTACTAAATAGCCCTACTAAAGCTAACGAAGATTATCGAAAAATGTTCAGCTTTAAATGAAATAAATATTTACCGTTACGTAAGATCAACAAGAAACGCCATATAAATTCGCTGTAAATCAAATAGATACAAGGAATTAATTATTTAAATAAAAATTTATGCTATCGCGTGAATTGCCTCATTTACCTCAAAAACCGAGTATTTTTCCATACTCATTTCTCCTTGATCAATTTCCTGATCTAAATTCACCTGATAATATCCTTCAATTGCTTCTTGAAGTTTCAATTCGTCTAATAAATCGAACACGAGGTTAATTTGTTTTTTATTTACCGAATAAATATCGCTGCAAAAATCTTTGATGGGGTTCAGACAAGTTGCCATTCCCACATCCACACGAGGATATGAATTAGTGATAGAACGAACTTTATCCAGCAAATCAGTGGCGGTGAATATAGTAGGCAAGGATAATTTTACAAATAAGGTTGGAAGTTTTTGTTTATCAATTAATCGCAAGTATTTGTCAACGTCTTCATCCAATAAAGGACCTAAAGTTGTAATACTAAAAACCTTTCCTGAAACTACCAATAGCAAGTGAGGAGGAACATTAAGAGCATTTAACAACAGCAAGTAAACACCTTCCTTAAGGTATTCCTTTTTAAACCGACTGACTCCTTGTAGTTTATACTTTAACATCTAAACTTCCATTAAAAACTAATTCTGCTGGGCCTTGTAAAAACACATTGGTGTAATTACTTCCGTTTGCATTAAACTTCACTTTCAAATCACCGCCTAATGCACTTACACATAATTCAGTGGCTACTGTAAGTCCTATCGCATGAACCGACAACACGGCAGCAGTAACTCCTGTTCCACATGCAAGTGTTTCGTCCTCTACGCCTCTTTCATATGTTCTAATTGACAAAGTGTTTTCATTTTTCAATTCTATAAAATTGACATTAGTCCCGTTTTCTTTGAATCGATCATTAAAACGAACTTCTTTCCCTTTTCCAACCACATCAAATTCAGACAAGTTTTCAACGACTTGAACGTAATGAGGAGAACCTGTATTTAAATAACAAAAATCTTCACCCTCCTCAATGAGATTAACATCAATCATTTGCAAGCTAACCCATTGTTCATTACCACTTTTAATAATTGAAGCAATGTGTTCGCCGTCCACTGCAATGAACTTGCAATTTCCATTAATTAACCCCTGGGCAAATGCAAATGCAACAATGCAGCGGCCACCATTTCCACACATCGACCCCTCAAACCCATCAGCATTATAATAAACCATTTCAAAATCATAGTCATCTGAAGGCATAAGCAACATCAATCCGTCAGCACCAACACCAAACTTTCTGTCGCATAAAAATTTCACCAACTTATCGTTGGTCCTGTCAAAGGTACAAGACCTGTCATCAATGATTACAAAATCATTCCCTGCTCCTTGGTATTTAAAAAATTCTATGTGCATTCAATTATAGCTTACAAAATATCTTTCCTCAAAATTAACACATTTTAAGCAGCTAAAAGGACGCTTTAGTGAGTTTCCCCGTTACAAATTACAACGTTATAATTATTAACCTCTCAAAATTCAAGGACATGAACTTAAAAATCATCACGACAAGCTTACTTACCTCCGTTGCAACAATCGCCATTTTAGCATTTTTGCTCAACCCACAAACCATCGATAATTCGTCCTCAATAGAAGTTCCAATTCAGCAAATAAGGCTCGATAATTTACAAGAAAACAATCAAATTGACTTAGTGTCAGCGGCTACTAAATCCATTGATGCAGTTGTTCACATCAAAACTAAATCAACTAAATCGGGTAAAGTATACTACAATTCAATGAACGATTACATCTTTGGTAAGTCTCCTCAAAAAGGAGCCGACAAAACTGTTTCCGGAAGTGGTTCGGGGGTAATTATTTCCTCTGATGGATACATAGCTACGAACTATCATGTGATTAAAGGGGCAGATGTAATTGAAGTAACACTGAATGACAAACGAATTTTTGAGGCGAAAGTCATTGGCAAAGATCCTAATACAGATTTAGCTCTTTTAAAAATTGATGACGCAGATTTACCAGCGATTGCCTATTCCAATAGTGACGATTTACAAGTTGGAGAATGGGTATTAGCCGTGGGGAACCCCTTCAATTTAACATCCACAGTTACAGCTGGTATTGTAAGCGCTAAAGGACGGAACATCAATTTATTGAAAGAACAATATGCAATAGAAAGCTTTATCCAAACGGATGCGGCGGTAAATCCTGGTAACAGTGGTGGAGCCTTGGTAAACTCACGAGGAGAACTAGTAGGCATAAACACAGCCATTGCATCAAATACTGGTTCATATACAGGGTACTCTTTTGCCATACCTGTAAATGTGGTAAAGAAAATAATGAACGATATACGTAATTATGGTACTGTGCAAAGGGCCTTATTAGGTATTCAAATCCAAGACATTAGTAGGGAGCTAAGTAGTAAAATGAACCTGCGCACTTTAAATGGAGTATACATAGCCAAAGTATTTGAAAACAGTGCTTCCAATAATGCCAAATTAATTTCAGGGGATATAATTACGCATATCAATGGCAAAAAAATTGACTCAATTAATGAACTACAAGTGAGTCTTAGTCAGTTTGGTCCAGGGGATAAAATTGATGTAGTGTACTTAAGAAATAACAAAGTAGAAAGCACAATGGTAGAACTAAAAGGGATGGTGAAAAACTGATAATACCTCTAGTTCAATTTTTCAAACTCTTTCATGGTGTCAACTAAAACTTGAACACTTGACAACGGTAAAGCATTGTACATGGACGCTCTAAAACCTCCAACACTTCGGTGACCTTTAATTCCGTTGAGTCCCTTTTGCTGAGCTAGTGCCAAAAATCCAGCATTTAAACTGTCATTTTTTAACACAAAAGTAGGATTCATCACTGACCTGTCTTCTGTGTTAACAGGGCCTTCAAACAAAGGGTTTCTATCAATTTCAGCATAAAGCAAAGCAGCCTTTTCGTTGTTCTCTTTTTCAATAGTACCAAGACCTTTCGTCTTCAACCATTCTAAATTCAACATGCAAACAAAAATTGAAAAGCATGGAGGAGTGTTAAACATGGACTCTTTATCAGCATGATTTTTATAATCAAGCATGGATGGAATAATCCTGGACGTTTTACCTAAAACACTTTTTTTAACAATTACCAAAGTTGCTCCAGCAGGCCCAATGTTCTTTTGCGCTCCAGCATATATCAAATCAAAATCAGCTACATTAATTTTTTTGCTGAAAATGTCAGAAGACATATCCACCACTAATGGAACTTGAACTTTAGGATACTCTTTGAACTGGGATCCACTGATTGTGTTGTTTGACGTAAAATGCAAATACGCTGTATCGTTGCCGACTTTTATGTTTTTAGGAATGTATGAAAAATTTTTATCCTTAGAACTAGCTACTACTTCAACCTCCCCAAACATTTTTGCTTCCTTAATGGCTTTTGATGCCCAAGTTCCAGTATTGATGTAAGCAGATTTTCCATTAATTGGAAGTAGGTTTTGAACTACCATAGAAAACTGCAAACTCGCTCCGCCTTGTAAAAATAATATCTCATAGCCTGAAGGAACTTCTAAGATATCTCTAACTAGTCCAACAGCTTTATCCATCACCTCTATGAAGTCCTTGCTTCGGTGTGACATTTCAATGATTGATAATCCTGAATTATTGTATTCAACAACGGCCTCAGCCGCTTTTGCCATCACCTCTTTTGGTAAAATACAAGGACCTGCGCTAAAATTGTGAACTTTCATGTTAAAATCCAATTACTTTTAAACTTCTTATTTCGCAGCTCGACTAATCGCTTTTTTAGATGCTGCGACAATAGCTTCAGGAGTTAAACCATACTTTTCCATTAATTGATCAGGTGTTCCACTCTCACCAAAACTATCCTGTACAGCAACTATTTCAATTGGGGCTGGTGTATTCATTGCTAACAAACTAGCTATGCTTTCGCCAAGACCCCCTGCTACTTGGTGCTCTTCAGCTACCACAGCACATTTGGTTTTACCCACACTCTTTAAAATAGCTTCGTCATCCAAAGGCTTAATTGTGTGTATGTTTATTATTTCCACATCAATGCCTTGTTCTGCTAATACTTCACCTGCCTGAATTGCTTTCCAAACCATGTGTCCTGTTGCAAAAATTGAAACATCAGCTCCTTCATTTAGCATTAAAGCTTTTCCAATGATGAACTCTTGGTCTTCAGGAATAAAAATCGGCACCACTGGACGTCCAAACCTTAAATAAACTGGACCTTCATGATTTGCAATGGCAATTGTAGCAGCTTTAGTTTGATTATAA
>JBLIBC010000190.1:0-5651 GCA_047632015.1 Glaciecola sp. | reverse complement strand
TTCCATTGGTTCCAAACCTTTCGTAATCTCCCTTCCAAAATTTAGAGTCAATTTCCGTTACAAGTTGATTGTTTGTATTTGAGATATCAGTTGTGGGCATACCAATTTCATTGATGCCCAGTGCCATAGGTAAATCAAAACTAGACGAGTTTGAATTGTTTAAATCATGACGAACAATGAACTCAGCTAAATTCCCACTTGCATCGTTGAAGTAAAAAGAGTCCGCATTCCATGTTTTGAAATTCTGAATCTTCTTGTTTTTTTCTATTATGATGACCTCAGTTCTTTTTTCGACCCAATCTAACGCTTGATCCAATTGGTTTGAGGGAATTAAGAAACAATAATGGTATTTGTGTTCACTCTCACTTTTAGCAAAGGATAATTGACTCCACCCCACCTTAACCGAAAAACGAGTTGGGCCACTTTCTACTACCTCAAAGCCTAAAGTATTAGCGTAAAATTGAAATTCTGATTCTAAATTATTTGTGTACAGGCTAAGCTTTCTAAATTTCATTGAGGTTAAGTTCTAAATTTACAATTGCAAAGTGAAATCAACAACACCCCCCTCCATCATAAAACCAGGTGCTTTCGCTAATATGCAATTCCGCCATCCCTAAAGCTTCCAAATCCCCAGCTGTTTTATCACAAACTGCAATCGGTTGATTTTGCAACAACACATGTCCTTTTTTGTCGTCAAACTGCTCGTTATTGCCGTAGTAAATAGCCGTTTTACCAGTGAAGACACAAGGTCCATCCTCAGGCATAGGATCCTTAATAGCACATACCTCCACACTTTCAATCATGATATTTTCTTGCACGTCATACAAGTTTGGGGACAACATCCTGTATGGTCTTTTAGCTCTGACTTCGATGGTTCCAAAACCAGCATCAGTAAGCATTTTTATATACTCTTTTAAAGGAAGTGCTCCACTTAAACAAAGAGCTCTCAATTTGTCATCATTTTTTAAGTTGTCTGGCATTACATCTTCACTTGTAGGATCAGATAAAACTAATCTCCCATGAGGCTTAAGTACCCTGTACATTTCAGCAATAGCTTTTTTTAAATCCTCGTGTGTGAATATGTTAAACAAACAGTTCTGAGCTGCGACATCAATGCTGTTGTCCTCCATAGGTAAGTTCAAAGCATCTCCTTTTTTTAAATCGACATATTCGGACTTAAACCAAGGATTTTTTTCTTCAGCTTCTTTGAAATTTTTCCTGCTCGCCTCCAACATTTCATCCACTACATCCACACCAATTACTCCACCTTTTTTTCGGCTGAAATAGGCAAATTGTAACAACTCCATTCCACCACCTACACCTACATATAAAATGTTTGGACTGTCCACTAAATCCCTAGGGTGAACAGTACTACCGCATCCGTAATTCATTTGCAACATGATACTAGGAATATCCAATTCTGGCAATTGCCAAACAGGGGTAGTGGTGCAACAAAGTCCCACGTCAGGTGTTAATGCTGCTTCCCTGTATACATCTTTTGTTACGTCTAAATATGCCATGATAAATGTTATTTTGATTGTTTAATGGAGAAAAAAAATACCAGTCCGAATCCAGCACATAAAAGTACATGAAAAAAGAAGAGGCTAAAGTCCCCGAACGCAAAAGCTGCAACTAATCCGGTTAAAAAGTATAAAAACAGGAACGCTTCAAATATGGTGTATACGTTGAAATTTTTACCTAAATAACTATTCTTTTTCCAGCTGTCGGAACCATTTTGAATGTTGAATTTTGGTGTCCTTACAAAAGGAGTTTTTCTTCCAAAATATCCTTCTAATACTGCGCTTGCGTTATGAAATGACAACCCCATTGAAAAACTTAAAAACAATGGAAAGTGCTTTAAAAAGTGCAACCAACCTTGCTCACGTGATTCGTGTTTTTGAATACTTGAAACGGCATACAATGCACTCACTGATATAAAACTCAAAAGAAGTACCGACGAGATCAAGAACAGGTAATCGTACTGCTTGAAATCTTGTTTTAAAAACAACAAAGGAATACTAATGACACCGCTCACCAAAATGCAAACAAAAATGGAACTGTTTAATAAGTGAAAAAATCCGTGCCACTTATCCGAAAACGGTTTTCCTGATTTTAATACATTCCACAAGTGTTTTTTAGCTGTTTCAGCTCCACCTTTAGTCCACCTGTATTGTTGGGATCTTAGCGCACTCATTACTGGAGGAAGTTCAGCAGGAGATTTGACATCCTCCAAATAAACAAATTTCCAGTTTTTCAATTGTGCTCTGTAACTTAAGTCCAAATCTTCAGTCAAAGTATCCGCGCTCCAATCACCAGCATCTAGAATACAAGCCTTTCTCCATATTCCGGCAGTTCCATTAAAATTAATGAAGTTGTCATTTGAATTACGACCAACTTGTTCCACTGAAAAATGTGCATCCAAAGCAAAAGCTTGTAGCTTGGTAAGCAACGAGTAATTTTTGTTAATGTGCTCCCAACAAGTTTGAACCATTCCCACCTTAGCATTGATAAATTGAGGAACTGTATCGTTTAAAAAATCCTCCGAAGGCACAAAATCTGCATCAAAAATGGCAATTAAATCTGCATTTGTGATAGCTAGTCCTTCTTTTAAAGCGCCAGCTTTGTAACCCTTCCTGTCAACCCTATGAATATAGGTCATGTTAAACCCTAAAGCTTTGTGTCGCTCCACTTCTCTTTTAAGTATTTCCTGTGTCTCGTCAGTTGAATCGTCAAGAATTTGGAATTCAAGCTTACTGGCAGGATACTTAATTTTGGTCACTGCTTCAAGCAATCTTTTTGAAACATACAGCTCGTTGTAAATTGGAAGTTGGATACAAACCGATGGGCAGCTGTTTTCGTCAAAGACCAAAACAGCTTTCTTTTTGAATTTTAAGTACCTGAAAACCAGCTGAATTTGTGATATGCTGTACAAAGCTATAAACAAAAGGCTAGCCCCGAAAACAACTACAATACTAAGAAAAATGACTTCTAAATAATTCATTTTGATAAATCGTTCAAAGTGATTTTACCCTTCTCAATGTTGATTGGATTTTCAGTAATTCTACCTTCCTCAGGTCCATTTTCTAATTTTAACACCCCTCGAGGACAAACTGCAGAACAAATTCCACATCCCACACAACTAGCACGCACTATGTTTTCACCTTTTTGAGCATAAGCTCTCACGTCAATTCCTTGTTCACAATAAGTGGAGCAATTCCCACAGGAAATACATTGCGCACCGTTAGTAGTAATTCTAAACCTGGATTTAAAACGTTGCACAATTCCCATGTACGCAGCTAATGGACATCCAAAACGACACCAAACCCTGTTGCCAAAAATAGGGTAGAAGCCCGTTCCGATCACTCCAGAAAAAATTGATCCAATTGCGAAACCGTACCAAAACCTGAGGTCTTCTGTTGGAATCCATAAGAAAAATTCTGATCTCGTTAATGTTCCTATGGTCATTAAAATAGCAAACAGCAGCACCCCATGAATGATGTACCTTTCAAACTTCCACGCTTTTTCTGATTTGTCCGAATGTTGACGATAAGGATCACCCACTGTTTCAGCTAAACCACCGCAACCACAAACCCACGAGCAATACCATCTTTTCCCAAAAAAGTACACCATGACCGGAACAATAACCAAGGTCAGTAGCACACCCCAAATTATCATGAACATTCCTAAGTTTCCTGCTTCAACCAATTTAGAGATGTTCCATTCATAAAAGAAAGTATAATCTAACGGCCACGCATTTTTAAAATCATACCAAGGCAATTGATACCTTACAAGCAACTCGGGAATTAAAAAAGCAAAGCCTAATTGGAAAAACAACACCGACACGGTCCTTACAATTTGATATTTATTATGTCGGTATTTAATCATCATTTTGATGCCCATTACGGTCATAAAGAAGCAATACAACATACCGTACAAAAACCATTGTGATGCGGGGCTTCCCTTTAAAAAGATACTTACGGGATCAACTACATATACCAGGTTAACTAGTACGTCTGGAAAAAAATACAATACAATATAAAAGCTTACTAAATAGCCAAACACCAACCATGCTATCCACCCTTTATTAGTAGCTTGGTTTTGAAACATTTTATCGTTTTTAATACCGGCTGGTCCTTCGGTTTTTAAACGAGGCAATACATGTAATAAACCACCAATAGCGCCTAGTATGAACGTCAATAAAAATAGCAAAAGTTTGTTGTTCACCACAAAACCACTTCCAGTTCCTATCACTAAAGGGTACGCGAAATCACTGTGCTTTTTGATGTTTTTTAGCCATATTACTTTGCCCCATTCAACATTTACTATGTGTTTTTCCTCCCCTTGTTTTTCAAGTTCAACAATGACAGCTCTGTGATACGCGTGTGATTTTTCGGCAAGTTCCAATAGGGATGCAGAAAGTGCTAAGGCATTACTGTACTCGCCAACCACTTCACTCGAGTGCTCTACAAAATATTCACTTTTGATTCCTTTGCTTTCTGCGAATTTTTCCATGTCGTCTTCCGACACCGAAAACCCACCAATGAACAGCACAGCATTAAACATGGCAAAAGCTGCTAAAAGTATAACCAAACCTATATTTTGAATTGCTTTCATGTAGTTATCGTGCTATGTATTTTAACAACCTCTTCCAACTTTTTTGCTTCACCTTTATATTTGTGCCTTGTTCCTGATTAAACTTAGCTACTATTTGATCTTCATGCTGTTTGTAAAATTCAGGATCAAAATTGGCATCTTTTAAATGCTCCATGACATATTCCACCGTAGCATTTTGATTTAACCAATAATTAAAAGAATCGTGACGCATCCTAATACCAAAATTATTGATGCCAATAAAAACGCGGTTTTCTTTGTTAAAAACCATGTGAATACAAATTTTACCCTGTTCGTCTTCCCAGTAAAAATTGGCTTCATGTTCCTTCAATTTTGGAAGCACTATCCCATAGGTTTGATATTCCACATCAAAGAATTTCGCCGAGTTAAACCAATGTCCTGGACTATATGAAGTTGGAGTTCCTGTTAGCGTTTTTGCTAAGGTTTCACCCATTAGTTTTCCAGTGTACCAAACTTGTTCAATGCTCCGTCGTCCTGAAGGGTGTGTTCTAAATTCGGCGCAATCTCCAATAGCGTAAACATTGTCGACGTTTGTTTTAAAACTTGCATCCACAAGAATACCTCGATTTAGTTCAATGTCTGAATCATTTAGGAATTTTATATTCGGACTTACTCCTGCAGTTAACCCCACCCATTCGCACTCGATGATTTCTCCAGTGCTGGTTTTAACGGCTTTCGCTCTTCCATTTTCATCACCAATTATTTTGTCTAATTCAGTGCTTAACCTCAAATCCAAATGATGCTCTTTCATGTGTCTCATGATCATGTTTGACTCATTTTTAGGAAGTATGTGTTCCCAAAAATGACGTTCACGAACCAAGAAAGTAACGTCAATTCCACGGCTAATCATCATCTCAGCCATTTCAATTCCAATTAATCCCCCACCTACTACTACACCTCGCTTTATGCCTTGGGTGTACTTTTCCATGTTTTGTAAGTCCTGGTAACTGCACAAACCTCCTACACCTTTTAAGTCCTGACCTTTCCATCCAAACATATTTGGTTTGGATCCTGTTGCA